>NZ_LZKY01000203.1:0-24638 GCF_001673055.1 Mycobacterium sp. 1245801.1 | reverse complement strand
CCGCGATGGCCGCCGTGGCATCGGTTGTGGCGGTCGCCTTTTCGGCGCCGACGAACGCGAAGCTGTGGGTGGGCACCTGGGCCCGGTAGCGCACCCACCACTCCTGGAAGTGGATGGCCCGCCGGCTGCCGTCGTCGGGATCGGTTACCACCACGTGGGTCTCGCAGCGGTCGTCACTGGCGGGCAGCAGCCGCGCGCCGGGCTGCCAGCGGTCGCACAGCGCGGTGGTGATCTGCGAGAGGGGATAGCCGGCATTGAGCATCTGGGTGCGCACCAGGTGGGTGCCCACCCACAGCTTCGCGTTCGTCGGCGCCGAAAAGGCGACCGCCACAACCGATGCCACGGCGGCCATCGCGGACGCCGACGTCATCCTGCTGGCGCCGTCCAACCCGGTGGTGAGCGTCGGCGCCATCCTGGCGGTGCCCGGCCTCCGCGGCGCGTTGCGCGCGGCGCGCGCCCCGATCGTCGGCTACTCGCCGATCATCGGTGGAAAGCCGTTGCGCGGCATGGCCGATGCCTGCCTGTCGGTGATCGGGGTCGAGTCCACCGCCGAGGCGGTCGGCCGCCACTACGGCGCCCGGCGCGACACCGGCATCCTGGACGGCTGGCTGGTGAGCGAGGACGATCGCGCCGACATCGACGGCGTGGCGGTGCGCTCGGTGCCGCTGGTGATGACCGATCCCAAGGCGACCGCCGAGATGGTCCGCGCCGGACTGGACCTGGCGGGGGTGAGCCCGTGACGCGCGCCGGCGAGCACGGCGCGGCCGCCGCGATCGAAATCCTGCCCGTGGCCGGGCTGCCCGAATTCCGGCCCGGCGACGATCTGGGCGCGGCGCTGGCCGCCGCCGCGCCGTGGCTGCGCGACGGCGACGTCGTGGTGGTCACCAGCAAGGTGGTGTCCAAGTGCGAGGGCCGGCTGGTGCCGGCGCCGCGCGATCCCGAGGAGCGCGACCGACTGCGGCGCAAGCTGGTCGACGACGAGGCCGTCCGGGTGCTGGCCCGCAAGGGCCGGACCCTGATCACCGAGAACCGGATCGGCCTGGTGCAGGCCGCCGCGGGCGTGGACGGGTCCAACGTCGGGCGTGACGAACTGGCGCTGCTGCCGGTCGACCCCGACGGCAGCGCCGCGGCGCTGCGCGCGGCGCTGCGCGAGCGGCTGGGGGTCGAGGTCGCCGTCGTCATCACCGACACGATGGGGCGCGCCTGGCGCAACGGCCAGACCGACGCGGCGGTGGGCGCGGCGGGTCTGGCTGTGCTGCACGGCTATTCGGGGGCCGTCGACCAGCACGGCAACGAGCTACTGGTCACCGAGGTGGCGATCGCCGACGAGATCGCCGCGGCCGCCGACCTGGTCAAGGGCAAACTGACCGCGATGCCGGTCGCGGTGGTGCGCGGGCTGTCCGTGACCGACGACGGGTCGACGGCGCGGCGGCTGTTGCGGCCGGGCACCGAGGACCTGTTCTGGCTCGGCACCGCCGAGGCCCTCGACATGGGCCGGCGCGAGGCGCAGCTGCTGCGCCGGTCGGTGCGCCGGTTCAGCGCCGAGCCGGTGCCCGCCGACCTGCTGGAGGCCGCCGTCGCCGAGGCGCTGACCGCGCCGGCGCCCCACCACACCCGCCCGGTGCGGTTCGTCTGGCTGCGGACCCCGGCCACCCGGACCCGGCTGCTGGACCGCATGAAGGACAAGTGGCGCGCCGACCTCGCCGGTGACGGCCGGCCCGCCGACTCGATCGACCGCCGGGTGGCGCGCGGCCAGATCCTCTACGACGCGCCCGAGGTCGTCATCCCGTTCCTGGTGCCCGACGGCGCCCACTCCTACCCCGACGCCGCGCGCACCGACGCCGAGCACACCATGTTCACCGTGGCGGTCGGTGCGGCCGTGCAGGCCCTGCTGGTCGCGCTGGCGGTGCGCGGGGTGGGCAGCTGCTGGATCGGCTCGACGATCTTCGCCGCCGACCTGGTGCGCGCCGAGCTCGACCTGCCCGCCGACTGGGAGCCGTTGGGCGCCATCGCCATCGGCTACGCCGCCGAACCGGCCGGGCCGCGCGATCCGGCGGACACCGGTGATCTGCTGATCCGCAAGTGATGCCGGATTTTCGAAAGATACTGAGCCCATGACGTTCGCAGGCAAGGCGGCGGCCACGGCCGACAAGCTCCGCGGCGGCTACTACACCCCCGCGCCGGTGGCCCGCTTCCTGGCCGGCTGGGTCCGCGAGGCCGGGCCCAGGATCGTCGAGCCCTCCTGCGGTGACGGCGCCATCCTGCGCGAGCTGGCCGGCCTGAGCGACGAGGTCCGCGGTGTGGAGCTGATCGCGGGCGAGGCGGCCAAGTCGCGCCGGTTCGCGCCCGTCGACAACGCGAGCCTGTTCGGCTGGCTTGCCACCGCCGAACCCGGCGGCTGGGACGGCGTCGCCGGCAACCCGCCCTACATCCGGTTCGGCAACTGGCCCGCGCCGCAGCGCGATCCGGCGCTGGAGGTGATGCGGCGCGAGGGCCTGCGCCCCACCCGGCTGACCAACGCCTGGGTTCCGTTCGTGGTGGCGAGCACCGTGCTGGTGCGCGACGGCGGACGGGTGGGTCTGGTGCTGCCGGCCGAGCTGCTCCAGGTCACCTACGCCGCACAGTTGCGCGAGTTCCTGCTGAGCCGATTCCGCGAGATCACCCTGCTGACCTTCGAGCGCCTGGTGTTCGACGGCATCCTGCAGGAGGTCGTGCTGTTCTGCGGCGTGGTGGGCCCCGGCCCCGCCCGCATCCGCACCGTGCACCTGCGAGACGCCGAGGCGCTGGCGCGCGCGGACCTGGCCGCCGAATGGGCGCCCGCGCTGCTGCACGAAAACGAGAAGTGGACCAAGTACTTTCTGGACCCCGCCGCGATCGGGCTGCTGCGCGAGCTCAAGGGTTCCGGCGCCCTGTCGAAGCTGGGCTCTTTCGCCGAGGTGGACGTCGGCATCGTGACCGGGCGCAACGCCTTCTTCACGTTCACCGACGCCCGGGCCGGGGAGCTGGGGTTGCGGCCGCACTGCGTCCCGCTCGTTTCGCGCAGCGCCCAGCTGTCCGGGCTGATCTACGACACCGATTGCCGGACAAGCGATGTCGCCGCCGGGCACCGCAGCTGGCTGCTCAACGCGCCGCCCGAGCCGGCCGACGCCGCGCTGAGCGCCCACATCCGCGCCGGTGAGGCCGCCGGGGTGCACCGCGGCTACAAGTGCTCGATCCGCAAGCCCTGGTGGCGCACGCCGTCGCCGTGGCAGCCCGACCTGTTCCTGCTGCGCCAGATTCACCGGGCGCCGCGGCTGACCGTCAACGCCGCGGCGGCCACGAGCACCGATACCGTGCACCGGGTGCGCCTGACCGCCGGCTCCGATGTCCCCGTCGATCCGGCCGCGCTGGCCGCGGTGTTCCACAACAGCGCGACGTTCGCGTTCGCCGAGATCCTGGGCCGCAGCTATGGCGGGGGCGTTTTGGAGCTCGAGCCCCGCGAGGCCGAGCAGCTGCCCATTCCGCCGCCGGCGCTCGCCGATGCCGGGCTGGCCTGCGACGTGGACCTGTTGCTGAAGGCCAACGAGATCGACAAGGCGCTCGACGTCGTCGACCGGCGCGTGCTGATCGACGGTCTGGGCCTGCCGGCCGAGGTGGTGGCCGGCTGCCGTGCGGCGTGGGCGTCGCTGCGGGACAGGCGCAATCGGCGGGGGTCGCGATGAGCGTCCGGGAGTCGGCGATCGCGATGCTGTCCGGCTGGGATCCCCCGGACGCGGCCCAGGATTCGGTGCGGCACGCCGTGCTGGCCTTCGTGCACGCCCGCAGCGATGCCTGCCGCCGCGAGTGCGTGCCCGGCCACGTCACCGCGTCGGCGCTGGTGCTCGACCACTCCGGCGATCGGGTGCTGCTGACCCTGCATCGCCGCCTGGGCCGGTGGGTGCAGCTGGGTGGTCACTGCGACGACGGCGACGCCGACATCGTCGCCGCGGCGCTGCGCGAGGCCACCGAGGAGTCCGGTATCGACGGGCTGCGGATGCCACCGCGGCTGGCCGCGGTGCACGTGCATCCGGTGGTCTGCTCGCTGGGGGTGCCGACCCGCCATCTGGATCTGCAATTCGTCGCGCACGCGCCGGCGGGGGCGCGGATCGCGATCAGCGACGAGTCCGACGATCTGAGGTGGTGGCCCGTCGACGCCCTACCGGACGGAACGGATTACGCGCTGGCGTATCTGGTCGAGCGGGCCCAGGCCCGCCGAGTGTGAAGTTCGTTTCACGCTGGCCGCCGAGTGTGAAGTTAACTTCACATTCAGCAGATCAAGCCCGGCTATACGTCGGACGAGTAGCGGATCCCGCCGTCGGGAATCGAGACACCCGGCCACACCCGGGCGCCGCGCAACAGCTCGCAGCGCGCCCCGATGTCGGCGCCGTCGCCGATCACCCCGTCGCGGATCAGCGCCCGGGGGCCGATGCGGGCGCCGAAGCCGATGATCGACCGCTCGATCACGCTGCCCGCCTCGACCTTGACGCCGTCGAAGATCACCGCGCCGTCCAGCCGCACGCCGGGGCCGATCTCGGCGCCGCGCCCGACGACCGTCCCGCCGACCAGCACCGCGCCCGGCGACACCGCCGCGCCGTCGTGCACCAACTGCTCGCCGCGGTGGCCGTGCAGGGCCGGCGAGGGCGCGATGCCGCGCACCAAATCGGCCGAGCCACGGACGAAGTCCTCCGGGGTGCCCATGTCGCGCCAGTAGCTGGCGTCGACGTAGCCGCAGACCTTGACGTCGGGATCCGACAGCAGCGCGGGAAACACCTCGCGTTCCACCGACACCTCACGGCCGCGCGGGATCCGGTCGATCACCGCGCGCGAGAAGACGTAGCAGCCGGCGTTGATCTGGTCGGTCGGCGGATCCTGGGTCTTCTCCAGGAACGCGGTCACCCGGCCCTCCTCGGTGGTCACGCAGCCGAACGCCCGCGGGTCGCCGACGCGGACCAGGTGCAGGGTGACGTCGGATTCCTGCGCGGAGTGGAAGTCGAGCATCTGACCCAGGTCGGCCCCGGAGAGCACGTCGCCGTTGAACACCATCACCGTGTCGTGCCGCAGATGCCCTGCGACGTTGGCGATTCCGCCGCCGGTGCCCAGCGGCCGCTCCTCGGTGACGTACTCGATCTGCAGGCCGAGCTTGGACCCGTCGCCGAACTCCGCCTCGAACACCGCCGCCTGATACGACGTGCTGAGGATGACGTGCTCGATGCCCGCCGCGGCGACCCGCGACAGCAGATGGGTCAGGAACGGCAATCCGGCGGTGGGCAGCATCGGCTTGGGCGCCGACAACGTCAGCGGCCGCAGCCGGGTGCCCTTGCCCCCGACCAGGATCACCACATCGACTTGCGGACCCCCCACCAGATCAGCCACCTCAGTGTCGCCCTTCTAGGAGTTTCTGCCGCCCGGCCGCGCGCAGCGCGCTGCGCACCATCAGGCGCGACCGCACCGCCAGCGAGGCGCGCAGCGTCCAGCGCAGCGGAGCGCGCAACCAGCCGGAATGCCGGTCGGCGAGAAAGAGATACGTGCTCTTGTGGTGCGCGGCCAGGTGGTTGGCCGGGTCCCCGCCGGTGGAGTGGCCCTTGTGGTGCAGCACCTCGGCCGACGGCACGTAGACGGAAAGCCAGCCGGCCTTGCCCAGCCGGTCGCCCAGGTCGACATCCTCCATGTACATGAAGTAGCGCTCGTCGAACCCGCCGATCTGGCCGAACGCCGACCGGCGCACCAGCAGGCACGAGCCCGACAGCCAGCCCACCGGCCGCTCGCTGGGCTCGAGGCGCTCCTGGCGGTAGGCCGCCGACCACGGATTGGTCTTCCAGAACGGCCCGACGACGGCGTGCATGCCGCCGCGGATCAGGCTGGGCAGGTGGCGCGCCGACGGGTACACCGACCCGTCGGGATCGCGGACCAGCGGCCCCAGCGCGCCGGCGCGCGGCCAGCGCGCCGCGGCGTCGAGCAGCGCGTCGATGCTGCCCGGTCCCCACTGCACGTCGGGGTTGGCGACGATAACCCAGTCGCCGTCGCGGTCCAGCTGCGCGACGGCCCGATTCACCGCGGTCCCGTAGCCGAGGTTGGCGCCGGTGTGGAACAGCCGCACGTTGGGGTAGCGATCGACGGCCGCCTGCGGGGTGCCGTCGGTGGAGCCGTTGTCGGCCAGCAGCACGCACACCTCGCGCTCGGTGGCCAGCGACAGCGAGGCCAGGAAGCGCTCCAGGTGTGGGCCCGGTGAGTAGGTCACCGTCACGACCGGCAGGACGTCAGTCACGCGTAGAGGGTACCGGCCGCTCGGCCCCGCCATCGCCATCCGTGCCTGCGCGGGCGGCGGCCAGCGCCGCGGCAAGCGCGGGGCGCCAGGGCCGCAGCGGCCGCAGGCCCGCCGCGACGGACTGGCCGCTGCCCAGCGCGGTGTAAGGGGGCCGGGGGGCCGGCCGCGGGAACTGTGCGGTGGTGACGGGGCGCACCCGCGCCGGGTCGGCACCGCATTCCTCGAAGACCGCGCGGGCCTGCTCGAACCGCGAGCAGGCGCCCTCGTTGGCGGCGTGCAGGATCGGGCCCGGCACGCGATCGTCGACGATCTGCAACAGCGCGGCGGCCAGGTCGCCGACGTAGGTCGGCGAGCCGGTCTGGTCGTCGACCACGTCGACCGGGCCGTCGCCGGCGGCCAGGCGGCGCATCACCGCGACGAAGTCCTTGCCGGTGCCGCCGGTGTAGACCCAGGCGGTGCGGACGACGACCGCCTCGGGCAGCGCCGCGAGCACGGCCCGCTCCCCCGCGACCTTGCTGCGGGCGTAGACGCTTTGCGGCGCGGTCTGATCGGTGGGCTCGTACGGCCGGGGCGCGGCACCGCCGAAATCCCCGTTGAACACGTAGTCGGTGGAGACGTGGATCAGCCGGGCGCCTGCCTTCGCGCAGGCCGCGGCTATGTGGCCGGGGCCGGTCTCGTTGACCGCGAACGCGCCGGCCTCGTCGCTCTCGGCGCCGTCGACGTCGGTGTAGGCCGCGCAGTTGATGACGACGTCGCCGCGCTGCACGATCCGTTGCGCGGCGGCGGGATCGGTGATGTCCCACTGCGACGACGTCAGCGCCAGCGCGTCGCGGCCCTGAGTCGCCGCCAACGAGGTCAAATAGCCGCCCAGCTGCCCACCGGCGCCGGCAATCACGATCCTGGCTGACATGGTTTTCAGTTTGGCATGGCCCGAAACGCCGGGACGAAGGCCGGGGCGCGCGGGCGCCGGCTACCCGTGAAGCTCCTGTGTCGCAAGTAATGTAGTGGGATGCCTGTGCAACGTGTGGTTCGTGTGATTGCCACCGCGCTGACGCTCGCGGTCGTCCTCGGCACCGGGATCGCGTGGACCAATGTGCGGTCCTTCGAAGACGGCATCTTTCACATGTCCGCGCCCTCGCTGGGCAAGGGCGGCGACGACGGCGCGATCGACATCCTGCTGGTCGGCCTCGACAGCCGCACCGACGCGCACGGCAACCCGTTGACCCAGGAGGAGCTGGACACGCTCAAGGCCGGCGACGAGGAAGCCACCAACACCGACACGATCATCCTGATCCGCATCCCTAACAACGGGAAGTCGGCCACCGCGATCTCGATCCCGCGCGACTCCTACGTCGCCGCCCCGGGCCTGGGCAAGACCAAGATCAACGGCGTCTACGGCCAGACCCGGGAGGCCAAGCGCGCCGCGCTGGTCAGGGCCGGCGACTCCGCCGCCGACGCGGCCGCCCAGGGCACCGAGGCCGGCCGCGAGGCGCTGATCAAGACCGTCGCCGACCTCACCGGCGTCACCGTCGACCACTACGCCGAGATCGGCCTGCTGGGCTTCTCGCTGATCACCGACGCCCTCGGCGGCGTCGACGTCTGCCTCAAAGAGCCGGTGTTCGAACCGCTTTCGGGCGCCGACTTCCCCGCCGGCCCGCAACGACTCAGCGGCCCCGAAGCGCTCAGCTTCGTGCGTCAGCGCCACGAGCTGCCGCGCGGCGACCTAGACCGGGTGGTGCGCCAGCAGGTGGTGATGGCCTCGCTGGCCCACCGGGTCATCTCCGGGCAGACGCTGTCCAGCCCCAGCACGGTCAAGCGGCTGGAGGCCGCCGTCCAGCGCTCGGTGGTGATCTCCGCCGGTTGGGACGTCATGGATTTCGTGCAACAGATGCAGAAGCTGGCCGGTGGCAACGTCGCATTCGCCACCATCCCGGTGCTCGACGGCGCCGGCTGGAGCGACGACGGCATGCAGAGCGTGGTGCGGCTGGACCCGCATCAGGTCGCTGACTGGGTCGGCGGCCTGCTGCACGAGCAGGAACAGGGCAAGACCGAGGAGATCGCCTACACCCCGGCCAAGACCACCGCCAGCGTCGTCAATGACACCGACATCAACGGCTTGGCCGCGGCGGTGTCCGACGTGTTGAGCGCCAAGGGTTTTGCACCCGGAACGGTGGGCAACAACGACGGCGGGCACGTCAAGACCAGCCAGGTGCGCGCCGCCAAGAGCGACGACCTGGGGGCCAAGGAGATCTCCAAGGAACTGGGTGGGCTGCCGGTGGTCGCCGACACCTCGCTGGCGCCGGGCGCGGTGCGGGTGGTGCTGGCCAACGACTACAGCGGTCCGGGCTCGGGCCTGTCCGGCGACGCGACGATCATGCCCGCCAAGGTGTCGACCGCCGGTGCGGTGACGACCGACCCTAAGGCTCCGGCGCCATCGCCGATCCTGACCGCCGGTTCCGACAAGCCCGAGTGCATAAACTGACGACCTGTGCCGCAATCGATCACGCTGAGCGGGGCCATCCTCGATCCGCTGCTGCGGGCCGATCCGGTGGGACCGCGCATCACCTACTACGACGACGCCACCGGCGAGCGCATCGAACTGTCCGGCGTGACGCTGGCCAACTGGGCCGCCAAGACCGCCAACCTGCTGCGCGACGAGCTGGGCGCCGGGCCGGCCAGCCGGGTGGCGATCCTGTTGCCCGCGCACTGGCAGACGGCGGCGGTGCTGTTCGGGGTGTGGTGGATCGGCGCCGAGGCGGTGCTGGCGGGCCCGGCCGACGTGGCCCTATGCACGGCGCAGCGACTGGACGAGGCCGACGAGGCGGTGGCCGGGGGTGAGGTGGCGGTGCTGTCGCTGGACCCGTTCGGCCGCCCGGCACCCGACCTGCCGATCGGGGTGACGGACTACGCCACCGCGGTGCGGGTGCACGGCGATCAGATCGTTCCCGAACCGCGACCCGGTCCGGCGCTGGGCGGGCGATCGGTCGACGAGGTGCTGGCCGATTGCCAAAGGTCGGCCGCGGCAAGGGGTTTGACGTCCGGCGACCGGGTGCTGTCCGGCGCGTCGTGGTCCGGTCCCGCCGAGCTGGTGGATCACCTGCTGGCCATCCTGGCCGTCGGCGGCTCGCTGGTGCAGGTGGCCAACGCCGACCCGGCCGCACAACAGCGCCGCATCGAGACCGAAAAGGTCACCCGGGTGCTGTAGCGGCCCGGCACCGCCCGCCAGGGCGCGGCCGATACATATTGATATCGCTATATTTCGATGTTAACGTCGTGCAAGCATGGGCTAAACGCTGAGGCGAAACAGGAGGGTTGCGGCAATGGCGGTGTACGGGCTCTTGGCGAAGGCGGCAGGCACGGTGGTCACCGGGTTGGTCGGCGTGACGGCCTACGAGGTGGTGCGCAAGGCCGTGGCCAAGGCACCGCTGCACGAGACCGCGGTCAAGGGCGCCGAACTCGGGCTGCGCGGCACCCGCAAGGCCGAGGAGGCCGCCGAGTCGGCACGGCTGCGGCTCGCCGACGTGATGGCCGAGGCCCGCGAACGCATCGGCGAGGAGGCCCCCACCCCGTCGGTCGCCGCCCCCCACGACCACGAGCACTGATTCCCTCGACATGGACCTCGCCCTAGTCCCCGACATCGCAGACGAGGCGCGAACCGAAGACCCTGCGCTGCATGTCATTTCGGATGCGGCCGGGCGCATGCGGGTGGCCGTCGGCTGGGTCCGCGCCGACACCCGGCGCGCCGTGGCGGTCGAAGAGGCCGTCGCCAAGTGCGCGGGCGTGCGGGTGGTGCACGCCTACCCGCGCACCGGATCGGTCGTCGTCTGGTATTCGCCCCGGCGCTGCGACCGGTCCTCGGTGCTGGCCGCCATCGGCGAGGCGGCGCACGTCGCCGCCGAGCTGATCCCGGCCCGCGCGCCGCATTCGGAGGAGATCCGCAACGCCGACGTGCTGCGCATGGTGATCGGCGGCGCCGCGCTGGCCCTGCTCGGGGTGCGCCGCTACGTCTTTGCGCGCCCGCCACTGCTGGGCCCCAGCGGCCGGCTGTTCGCCACCGGCGTCACCGTCTTCACCGGCTACCCCTTCCTGCGGGGCGCGCTGCGCTCGTTGCGCTCCGGGCGGGCCGGAACCGACGCGCTGGTCTCGGCGGCGACCGTGGCCAGCCTTGTGCTGCGCGAGAACGTCGTCGCGCTGACCGTGCTGTGGCTGCTCAATATCGGTGAGTACCTTCAGGATCTGACGCTGCGGCGGACCCGCCGCGC
The DNA here is from genome assembly GCF_001673055.1 of Mycobacterium sp. 1245801.1. Classification (NCBI taxonomy): domain Bacteria; kingdom Bacillati; phylum Actinomycetota; class Actinomycetes; order Mycobacteriales; family Mycobacteriaceae; genus Mycobacterium; species Mycobacterium sp. 1245801.1. The sequence continues at coordinate 14,093 of NZ_LZKY01000203.1, read as the reverse complement.
CATCTCCGAACTGCTGCGCGGCAGCCAGGACACGGCGTGGATCCGGCTCGACGACGGCGGCAACGAGGTCCAGGTGCCCATCGACACCGTGCAGATCGGCGACGAGGTGGTGGTGCACGACCACGTGGCCATCCCGGTCGACGGCGAGGTGGTCGACGGCGAGGCGATCGTCAACCAGTCGGCGATCACCGGGGAGAACCTGCCGGTCAGCGTCGTGGTGGGCGCGCACGTGCACGCGGGCTCGGTGGTGGTCCGCGGACGCCTGGTGGTGCGCGCCAGCGCGGTCGGCAATCAGACCACCATCGGCCGCATCATCACCCGGGTCGAGGAGGCCCAGCACGACCGCGCGCCGATCCAGACCGTCGGCGAAAACTTCTCGCGCCGTTTCGTTCCCACCTCGTTCATCGTCTCGGCCATCACGCTGGTCGTCACCGGCGATGTGCGCCGGGCGATGACCATGCTGCTGATCGCCTGCCCGTGCGCGGTGGGGCTGGCCACCCCGACCGCGATCAGCGCGGCGATCGGCAACGGGGCGCGCCGCGGCATCCTGATCAAGGGCGGCTCGCACCTCGAGCAGGCCGGCCGGGTGGACGCGATCGTGTTCGACAAGACCGGCACGCTCACGGTCGGGCGCCCGGTGGTGACCAATATCATTGCGCTGCATAAGGATTGGCAACCCGAGCAGGTGCTGGCGTATGCGGCCAGCTCGGAGATCCACTCCCGGCACCCGCTGGCCGAGGCGGTGATCCGGTCCACCGAGGAACGCCACATCACCATCCCGCCGCACGAGGAGTGCGAGGTCCTGGTGGGGCTGGGCATGCGGACCTGGGCCGACGGCCGGACCCTGCTGCTGGGCAGCCCCGGGCTGCTGCGCGCCGAGAAGGTGCGGGTGTCCAAGAAGGCCTCGGAGTGGGTGGACCGGCTGCGCCGTCAGGCCGAAACCCCGCTGCTGCTGGCCGTCGACGGCAAGCTGGTGGGGCTGATCAGCCTGCGTGACGAGGTGCGTCCCGAGGCGTCCGAGGTGCTGAAGAAGCTGCGCGCCAACGGCATTCGCCGCATCGTCATGCTCACCGGAGATCACCCGGACATCGCCGAGGTGGTCGCGGGCGAGCTCGGGATCGACGAGTGGCGCGCCGAGGTGATGCCGGAGGACAAGCTCGCGGCGGTGCGCGACCTGCAGGACGAGGGCTACACCGTCGGCATGGTCGGCGACGGCATCAACGACGCGCCCGCGCTGGCCGCCGCCGACATCGGCATCGCGATGGGGCTGGCCGGAACCGACGTCGCCGTCGAGACCGCCGACGTGGCGCTGGCCAACGACGACCTGCACCGGCTGCTCGACGTGCGCGACCTGGGCGCCCGCGCGGTCGACGTCATCCGGGAGAACTACGGCATGTCCATCGCCGTCAACGCCGCCGGGCTGATCATCGGCGCGGGCGGGGCGCTGTCCCCGGTGCTGGCCGCGATCCTGCACAACGCCTCGTCGGTGGCGGTGGTGGCCAACAGCTCCCGGCTGATCCGCTACCGGCTGGACGCGCCGCGCGCCGCGACGAACGGCGAGCGCGCCGGCTAGGGCATCAGCAGCCGCACTCCTGGCCTCGCCAGGCGCGCAGCCCCTGCCAGAGCGCGACACCGGCAATGGCCAGCCCGACGGCCGGGTCGATCCACCACGCGCCGGACCACAGCGCCGTCATCGCGAGGCCGATCAGCACCCCGGCGGCCTGGGCTGCGCACAGGTAGTTCTGGACGCCTTCGGCCTCGGTGGCCCCCGAGCCCAGCCGGGCGCCCAACCGGTGGTTGGCCCGGCCCAGCACCGGCATCAGCACCAGCGCGAGGGCGGTCAGCCCGATGCCGATCGCCGAGGTCTCGGCGTGCCGTTCGGCGGCCAGCTCGCGGATCGACTCGGCGGCGACGTACGGCGCGGTCAACCAGAACGACACCGCCACACCGCGTTGCGCGCGCCGCTCGGCCCGCTCGGAGCAGGCGCGCGCCCCGCTGAACCGCCACACCACCATGGCGCTGGCCAGCGCCTCCGACGCGCCACCCAGTGCCCAGCCGGTCAGGGCGACGGAGGACACCGACAACCCCTGCCACAGCCCGACGACACCCTCGACCAGCACCACCGCCAGGCTGATCCAGGCCAACCGCCGCGCCCGCGCGGCGCCGCGCCGCCAGTCGACGTCACGCGCCGCGCTGCTCCCGCACTGCTGCTCGAGGACAACCGAAGTGGTCATGGCGCGAGGCTAGCGGCGGCGCGGCGGGCCCCGCCGCCGCAACGCCCGGCCGTGATCGATCTGTGTCGCACCTCGCGACTCGCGCCGCGGCGCCGGTAGTTATTGTGGCTAACCAGTAGAGCGGAAGGGATTTCCTCCATGGCGCGCACCGACGACGACACCTGGGACCTGGCGACCAGCGTGGGAGCGACCGCCACCATGGTGGCCGCCGGGCGGGCCCGGGCCACCCGCGACGGGCTGATCGACGACCGGTTCGCCGAGCCGCTGGTGCGCGCGGTCGGCGTCGACTTCATGACCCGCTGGGCCGCCGGCGAACTGGACTCCGCCGACGTCGACGAGCCCGGCGCCCCGTGGGGCATGCAACGCATGACCGACATGCTCGCCGCCCGCACCCGCTACATCGACGCCTTCTTCGCCGAGGCGGGCGCCCAGAAGGATCCAGCCATCGACCAGGTGGTCATCCTGGCCTCCGGCCTGGACGCGCGCGCCTATCGGCTGGCGTGGGCGCCGGGCACCACGGTGTTCGAGATCGACCAGCCGCAGGTCCTCGAGTTCAAGGCCGCCACCATCGCCGAACTCGGCGCCCAGCCGACCGCCGAGGTGCGCGCCGTCCCCATCGACCTGCGCCACGACTGGCCGGCGGCGCTGCGCCAGGCCGGCTTCGACACCGGGCGACCCGCCGCCTGGGCGGCCGAGGGGCTGGTCGGCTTCCTGCCGCCCGAGGCCCAGGATCGCTTGCTGGACAACGTCACCGCCCTGTCCGCCGACGGCAGCCAGCTGGTGGCCGAGGTGTTCGCGAACACCGGCATCAACGGCGACGCCCTGAATGCCGCCAGCGAGAAGTGGCGACGCAACGGCCTGGACATTGCCCTGGGCGAGCTGGGCTTCCCCGGCGAGCGCAATGACGTGGCGACCTACCTGCAGCAGCGGGGCTGGCAGCCGGTCCGCACCCCGCTCAACCAGCTGCTGGCCAACGCCGGGCTGCCGCTGCAGTCGACCGACCCCGATGCGCCTTTCGCCCAGAACTACTACTGCACCGCGGTGCTGAACAAGACGGGGTAGACGATGCCGAACAGCAAGCCCGCCAAGCCACTTGACGGATTCCGCGTGCTCGACTTCACCCAGAACATCGCCGGCCCGCTGGCCGGACAGGTGCTGGCCGATCTGGGCGCCGAGGTCATCAAGATCGAGGCGCCCGTCGGTGAGGCCGCCCGGCACATCACGGCGGTGTTGCCCGGGCGCCCGCCGCTGGCCACCCTGTTCCTCCCCCACAACCGCGGCAAGAAGTCGGTGATGGCCGACCTGCGCAGCGACGAGGCCAAGGAACAGATCCTGCGACTGGTCGACACCGCGGACGTTGTGCTGGAAGGCTTTCGGCCCGGGGTGATGGAACGCCTGGGCCTGGGCCCCGACGAGCTGCAATCGCGCAATCCCAAGCTCATCTACGCGCGCCTTTCGGCCTACGGCGGCAACGGCCCGCAGGGCAGCCGACCGGGCGTCGACCTGATGGTGGCCGCCGAGTCGGGCATGACCACCGGGATGCCCACGCCCACCGGCAAACCCCAGATCATCCCGTTCCAGCTCGTCGACGCCGCCAGCGGTCACGTGCTGGCCCAGGCGGTGCTGGCCGCGCTGCTCAACCGCGAGCGCCACGGCGTCGCCGACGTGGTGCGGGTCGCCATGTACGACGTCGCGGTCAGCCTGCAGGCCAGCCAGCTGACCATCCACCTGAACAAGCCGACCGAGGCCCCCAAGCCAGATGCGCCAAAGACCAAGCGGCGCAAGGGCGTTGGATTCGCCACCCAGCCGTCGGACGCGTTCAAGGCCGCCGACGGCTACCTGGTGATCAGCGCGTACGTGCCCAAGCACTGGGACAAGCTGTGCGAGATCATCGGCCGCCCCGACATGCGCGACGACGAGCGGTTCATCGACCAGCGGGCGCGGGCGCTCAACTATCCCGAACTGACCGAGGAACTCGAGAAGGCGCTGGCCGCCAAGACCGCCGACGAATGGGTGCGGCTGCTGCAGGAGGGCGGCCTGATGGCCTGCCACGCCTACACCTGGAAGCAGGTGGTGAGCACCGCGCTGTTCGCCGAGAACGAGCTGGCCCTGCCGGTCGGCGAGGGCGAAGATCGGGTCACCGTAATCCGCACTCCCGCACGCTATTCCAGCTTCGAGGCCTTGTCAGCTGGGTGGGCCACCGACCCGCCCCCGGCCCTCGGCCAGCACACCGAGGAGTATCTGGGCGCAGCGCAGCCCACGCCGTAGGCGTTCACGGCGTCAGCTTGACCACCCGGTTGTTGCCGCGGTCGGCGACGTAGACGTTCTGGTCCTTGCCGACGGTCACCGCCAGCGGAGTGTTGAGCCCGTCGAACGGCATGACCGTCCCGGTGGTCGCGCCCGGAGCGTATTTCACCACGTCGCTCTTGTCGTGCTCGGTGACGTAGACGGTTCCGCTGTTGTCCACCGCGATGCCCCAGGGCACGGACAGGTCGTGGAATGGCAACTCCGACTGGGTGTTTGACGCCGCGTCGAGCTTGACCACCCTGTTGTTGTCGGTGTCCGCGACGTAGACGTTGCCCGCCGGGTCGACGGCCACCCCGTCCGGGTTGTTCAGCCCGTTGAACGGCAGCACGGTCTGGGTCGTGGACCCCGCTGCCATTTTCACCACCCTGCCGTTGCCGCGGTCGGCGACATACACGGCGCCCTGACTGTCGACCGCGACGCCCTCCGGGTAGTTCAGGCCGGTGAACGGCAGTTCCTTCTGACTGTTGGAGCCCGCGGCCATGCTGATCACCCGGTTGTTGAAATCGGCGACGTACACCGTTCCCGCGCCGTCGACGGCCAGGCCCTGTGGCTGGTAGAGCCCGTTGAACGGCAGCACGGTCGTGGCCTGCGAATCCGCCGCCAACTTCACCACCCGGCCGTACATGCCCTGGCTGGTGACGTAGACGTTGCCGGCGCTGTCCAGCGTCACGCCGCCCGGGGAGAGACGGAAGTCAATACCGTTGAAGGGCAACACACTTTGGCCGCCGGCCTGTTTGGAGGGTCCCGACGACCCGGTGGACAGGTAGCCGAGGACCGCCACGACGAACGCGACCAGCGCGACCAAAGCGATGGCGCCGACGATGATCCACTGCCTGCGTTTGTTGTCGGTCGGCGCGGCTGGGCGCCCGAAGTCCGGGGCGGGGGGATACGCGCGACCGGATGCCGTTGGGGCGGCGCGGATCAGCGACGGTCGAGGGCCGGACCGTTCGCTTTTCGCACCGCCCGCTGCCGGGGGCAGCGGGCCGGCCACGGTATCGGCGCTCGGCGACGCAGCGTACGCGCCCATTGCCGCGATCTGGCCGTCGCGCAGGATCGTGCTGGCCTTGCGCTGCTCGGCGGTGGTCAGCGCGTCGTGGGCGGCGGAGGCGAATTCGCCCGCGGTGCGATAGCGGTCCTCGGGGCGTTTGGCCATGCCCTTGGCGATCACCTGATCCAGGGCGGGCGGAAACGCGCCGGGGCGCAATTGGCTGGGCGGCGGGGCCGTCTTGGTCAGGTGCGCGGCGACCAGCCGTTCGACGGTGTCGGCCCGGTGGGGCGGCGAGCCGGTCAGGCACTCGCTCAAAACGCATGCGAGCGAATAGATGTCGACGCTATGGGTGACCTCGTCGTCGGTGAATCGTTCCGGGGCCATGTAGTAATACGTTCCGATAGCGGTCCCGACCTGGGTCAGCCCCGGATCCGACGCGGCCCGTGCGATGCCGAAATCCGCCAGGTAGGCGAAGTCGCTGGGGGTGACCAGGATGTTGCCCGGTGTGACGTCGCGGTGCGTGACCCCGGTGGCGTGCGCGGCGTCCAGCGCGGCGGCGACCTGGCTGATGATGGCGATCGCCCGCGGCGGGGCCAACGGCCCGTCCCGATGCAACAGCGTGGCCAGATTGACGCCGTCGACGAGGCGCATGTCCACGTAAAAGCGTCCGTCGAACTCGCCGTAGTCGTGGATCGGCACCACATGCGGTTCGGTCAGCCGTCCCGCAATATCGGCCTCGCGCTGCAGCCGCGCACGGAACTCCGGGTTGCCGGAAAACTGCTGCGAGATCAGCTTCAGGGCCACCATGCGACCCTTGCGGGTGTCCTCGGCCTCGTAAACCTCGCCCATGCCGCCCTGGCGCAGTAGTCGCACCAGCCGGTAGGGCCCGAACCACGACCCGACCCGCGCGGCCGGCGCGCCATCGCTCACCGTCGAGCCTCCTTACCGTCAGGAAATCGCATTGACCGCGCTCGACAGCTTCGCCGTGAACGAGCTGGGCAGCGGGATGGAACCGTACTGGTCCAAACCGTCCTGCCCCGGACCGATCGCCGCCCGCATGAACGCCTTCACCGCCGCGCCCGTGGCCGCGTCCGGGTACTTCGAGCAGACGATTTCATACGTCGCGAGCACGATCGGGTACGCGCCCTGCTGGGTCGGCTTGTAGAACGACGAGGTGTCCAGCACCAGGTCGTTGCCCTGGCCACTGACGGTCGCCCCGGCGATCGTCTTCTCGACGGAGTCCTTGGTGATCGGCACCGCGTCCGGGCCCGCCGACGTGATGATCGACGCCATGGTCAGCTGCTTGCCCACCGCGAAGGACCACTCGTTGTAGGTGATCGACCCGTCGGTGTTCTGCAGCAGTGCGGAGGTGCCGTTGTTCCCGCTGGCGCCCTGCCCGACCCCGCCGGTGAACATCTCGCTGGTGCCCTTGCCCCAGGCGCCGTTGGACGCGCCGTCGAGGTACTTCTGAAAGTTGGCGGTGGTGCCGGACTTGTCGCTGCGGAAGATGACCGCGATGGGCGTCGACGGCAGGTTCAGGCCCGGGTTGATGGCCTTCAGCGCCGGGTCGTCCCACTTGGTGATGGCGCCGTTGAAGATCTTCGCGACGGTGGGACCATCCAGCTTCAGCCCGTTTACCCCGGAGAGGTGGTAGGTGACCGCGATCGGCCCGAACACGGTGGGCAGGTCCCAGGCCGGCGAGCCGCATCGCTGCGCCGCCCGGTCGTACTGACCGGTCGAGGGGTCCAGGGGGATATCGGAACCGGCGAGGTCGGTCTGGTTGTTGAGGAACTGGGTCAGGCCGGCGCCGGAGCCGTTCGCGTTGTAGTCCAGCGTGTAGCCGGGGCAGGCGCGGACGTAGGCGTAGACGAACTGTTCGATCGCGTTCTGCTGCGCGGTCGAGCCGCTGTCTTTGAGCACCTTCTTGCCGCCGCAGTCCACCGACGCCGGCTTGCCCCCGGAGCCCAACGAGTTCGAGTGGTCGCCACAGCCCGTCAGCGCCAGGGCGGTCACGGCCGCCAGGCTCAGCGCTGTGCCGTATCGAGCGAACCTCACGCAACTCCTTCGCACCTCGCGGCGGGGGACGCCGGGAAAAGCCGCCGGCTACTGCCCAGGGGACAACAAAAGTTAACCAATCGTGAATATACAAACCCTTGACATCCAATAAGAGGTAACTGTGTGCCCGCTGTTCGCCGGGAGGCACGTAGCATCGAACGCTGATGAGAGGCCCAGAACCGTGTTCCTGCTGCTGATCGTGCTGAGCTGGTTGCTCGGCTGGTTATCGCGGCGGGCGCCGCGCGATCAGCTCCCGTTGCCCGGGAGCCGCACCACCTGAACGAAGAACTCGTCGATCTGCCGGACGGCCTTCATGAACTGATCGAGGTCGACGGGTTTGGTGACGTAGGCGTTCGCGTGCAGCTTGTAGCTCTTGAGGATGTCCTCCTCCGCCGAGGAGGTGGTGAGCACCACGACCGGGATGCGGGCCAGGTCGGGATCCGACTTGATCTTCTCCAGCAGCTGACGGCCGTCGTACTTGGGCAGGTTCAAATCGAGCAGGATGAGGTCGGGGCGCGGGGCGTCGGCGTATTCACCCCGCCGGTAGAGGTAGTTGAGGCCTTCCTCCCCGTCGTGGGCGACGTGCAGCCGGTTCTTGAGCTTGTTGTGCTCGAACGCCTCTCGCGTGATCAGCTCGTCGCCCGGGTCGTCCTCGACGAGCAGGATGTCGATCGCTCTGCCTTCGGGTGTCGTCATTGATGCGCTCCTTCCAAAGCGACCGGGTCTTCTTCGTCGACGGGTTCGGGCATGGGCAGGGTGAATTCGAACCGGGTCCCGTCGGTGTAGGACGTGTCGATCCGGACGGTGCCGCCGTGGTGCTCGATGATCTTCTTGACCAGGGCCAGGCCAACTCCGGTGCCGGCGTACACATCCCGGCCGTGCAGCCGCTGGAAGATCACGAAGACCTTGTCGGAGAACTCCTCGGGGATGCCGATGCCGTTGTCCGCCACGCTCAGCAGCCACTGCCCGTCGTGCGTGCCGGTGCCGGGCACGCATTCGATGACGATGCGGGGGCGACGATCCTTGTGCCGGAACTTGATCGCGTTGCCGACCAGGTTCTGCCACAGCATCGTCAGCAGCATCGGATCCCCGACGATCTGCGGGAGCGGCTCCGGGCGCACGATTTCGGCGTCAGCCTCCTCGATCGCCACGGCCAGGTTGGCCAGGCCGGCATCCAGCGTCGCGTCGAGGGCCACCTCGGTTTCGGTGGTGCCCAGCCGGCCGACCCGGGAGAAGGTGAGCAGGTCGTTGATCAGCGCCTGCATGCGCTTGGCGCCATCGACCGCGAAGCCGATGTATTCGATGCCGCGCTCGTCCAGCTGGTCGCCGTAACGCTTTTCCAGCAGCTGACAGAACGACGCGACCTTGCGCAGCGGCTCCTGCAGGTCGTGGGAGGCGACGTAGGCGAACTGCTCGAGTTCGGTGTTGGATCGGCGCAATTCGGCGGCCTGCTCGTCCAGTTGCGCCTGGGCGCTTTGCGACACCGCGAGCTCCTCGACCATGCGCTTGCGCATGTTCTCCACGTCGATCGCCATGTTCCGGATGTCCCTGGGCCGCCGCGGGGGCGAGATCGTCTCGTCGAAGTTGCCCTCGGTGATCCGCCGGCAGGCCGCGGCCAGCGCCGCGATCGGCCGGGTAATCGCCGCGCGACTGAGCAACCCCAGCGCCGTGGCGGCGCCGATGATTATCAGCACCGTGGCGCCCAGCACCCAGTCGCGCCAGCCGTTGATCTCGTTGAGCTCGTCGATGGCAGCCGTTCTGGCCACCGCGAGGTGCGTGTTCTGCGTTTCGAATAGTGCACGCAGATGATCGAATTTGACCTTGCCCATGTCGGCCGTGCGGGGGCTCACGTAGGTCGGGGTCCTGGGAGCCACGTTGGCGATCAGCGGCTCGGCATAGTTCGTCCGCCAGTCGGCGGCGGCGGCTTCCACCGCGTCCAGATCGGCCATCAGCTCCGCGCGGCCACCCACCAGACGCCGAACCTCGCTGGCCGCATCCTGTTCGGCGCGCTGCCCGTCGTAATACGGCGCGAGGAACTGCCGGTCCGCGGTGATCAGGTAGCCGCGCATGCCCGTCTCCTGGTCACGCACCGCCGACTGCAAACGCGCCGCTGCGACGCGCGCAGGCTGAATGTTCTGGGCCAACTCGCGCGACACCTCGTCGGTGCGGTGCAGTAACGCCGCGCCGACCAGCGCCCCGACCAGCACCGTGGCGCCCAAGATCCACAGCACGAGCGCCAGCCATCCCCGCACGGTGAGGTCGGTCAACCGATGCGGACGCGATGCCGTCACGGGGTCGTCCTCTCCAGCCGCAGCACGGCGATGTCATCGGTGAGGCCGCCGCGGGGCTGAGCGAGTTCCTGCGCCCCGTTGATCAGCGCGTCGACGAACTCGGGGCCGGGCCGGTTGGCGTGCCTGCGGGCCAGGGCGAGCAGGCCGTCCTCGCCGAGGCGTTGCGTGCCTTCGCCCGAATACCCCTCGTAGAGCCCGTCGGTCAGCAACAGCAGACCCTCACCCGCGCGCAGCTCCAGCCCCTCCTGCGGCCAGTGCCCGGCCCCCAGGCCCAGCGCCGGGCCACCCGGCGGCTCCAGCCACTGCACGGTCCCGCCGGCCTGCAGCAACATCCCGGGATGGCCGGCGCGGATGACGCTGACCCGCGGGCTGTCCGGGGAGATCTCCAGCGTGAGCACGGTCGCGAAAGTGCCGGTGCCGGTGCGTTCCGAGTACAAGACCCGCTCGAGCTGGCGCATCAATTCGACGCCGTGCACACCGGCGAAGGTGAGCGCGCGAAAGGCGATGCGCAGGGCCGCGCCCAGCGCCGCCTCGTGCGGGCCGTGCCCGGCGACGTCGCCGATCAGCACGTGCACGACCCGGTCGGGCGTCTGGACGACGTCGTAGAAATCCCCACACAGCAAAGCGTCTTCGCGGCTCGGCCGGTATCGGGCGACGATGTCGACGCCCGGGTTGTCCAGCAGCAGCGGCGACGGCAGCAGCCCGCGTTCCAGCAGCGCGTTCTCCCGGGCCCGCAGCTGCGTCGCGTGCAGATCGGCGGCGATCAGCTCGGCACGCTTGCGCTCGATCGCGTAGAGCAGCGCGCGGCGCAGCATCTCCGGCTCGACCCGGCCCTTGACGAGGTAGTCCTGGGCGCCGGCGGCGACGGCCGACGCCCCGAAGTATTCGTCGTTCAGCCCGGTCAGCACCACGATCGGGACGGTCGCGTCGAGGCTGGCGATGCGGTTCAACGCGTCGATCCCGCTGGCGTCGGGCAGGTGCAGATCCAGCAGCACGCAGTCGGGCCGCGCGGACACCAGCTCGCGTTCGGCGTGCGCCATCGACTTCGCCCACACCACGCGGATGTCGGTGACCGCGTCGGTGATCAGGTCTTCCACCAGCACCGCGTCGGCACGGTCGTCCTCGACCAACAGCAACGACAACGACTGCCAACTCGCCGTCGGGGTGGCTGCAGCGCGCGTCGGTATCAATTCCCGGCCATCTGTGAACGGGCAGCGGAAGTCATGTTCTGCACAGCAGACCCCCTTGCCGCGACAAGACCCTTTGCTCCGTGACGGTGGTCGGACGTGAGTCGGTGGCTGTTTACCGACCGTCGGTGTGGACTTCACGCACCGAGTGGAGATCCTAAGCGGTGCGGCTCGGCATTTCGCAAGAGCATCGCCGGAAGCCGATCAGCGCAGCAGCGCCCGTGACATCACGACGCGCTGAATCTGGTTGGTGCCCTCGTAGATCTGGGTGATCTTGGCGTCGCGCATCATCCGCTCGACCGGGAAGTCGACGGTGTAGCCGGCGCCCCCGAAGAGCTGCACCGCGTCGGTGGTGACCTCCATCGCGACGTCGGAGGCCAGGCACTTGGATGCGGCGGAGATGAAGCCCAGGTTGGATTCGCCACGCTCGGCGCGGGCGGCGGCGTGGTACACCATCAGCCGCGCGGACTCGACCTTCATGGCCATGTCGGCGAGCATGAACTGCACGCCCTGGTTGTCGCTGACCGGACGGCCGAATTGCTTGCGGTCCTTGGTGTAGGCGATGGCGGCGTCCAGCGCGCCCTGGGCGATGCCGACCGCCTGGGCGCCGATGGTGGGCCGGGTGTGGTCCAGCGTCGCCAGCGCGGTCTTGAAGCCGGTACCGGGTTCGCCGATGATCCGGTCACCCGGGATGCGACAGTTCTCGAAGTACAGCTCGGTGGTCGGCGAGCCCTTGATGCCCAGTTTCTTCTCCTTGGGCCCGACCGAAAAGCCCTCGTCGTCCTTGTGCACCATGAACGACGAGATGCCGTTGGCGCCCTTGTCCGGGTCGGTCACGGCCATCACCGTGTACCAGCTCGACTTGCCGCCGTTGGTGATCCAGCACTTGGCGCCGTTGAGGATCCAGTCGTCGCCGTCGGCCTTGGCGCGGGTCCGCATCGAGGCCGCGTCGCTGCCGGCCTCGCGCTCGCTCAGCGCGTAGGACGCCATCGCGGTTCCGTCGGCGATCGACGGCAGCACCTGCTTCTTCAGCTCGTCCGAGCCGCGCAGGATCAGCCCCATCGTGCCCAGCTTGTTGACCGCCGGAATCAGCGAGGCCGAGGTGTCCACGCGGGCGACTTCCTCGATCACGATGCAGGCGGCCACCGAGTCCGCGCCCTGCCCGCCGTACTCCTCGGGCACGTGCACGGCGTTGAAACCAGAGGCGATCAGCGCCTCCAGTGCCTCCTCGGGAAACCGGGAGTTCTCGTCCACGTCGGCGGCGTGCGGGGCGATCTCCTTTTCCGCCAGCGCGCGGATCGCGGCCCGCAATTCGGTGTGCTCCTCGGGCAATTGGAACAAATCAAAGGTGGGGTTTCCGGCCCATCCAGCCATCTCGGCCTCCTAATAACACTCTGCCGACATGCCCGGCTTCTCTGCGGGCGCGGCCCGCCTCGTCGCCAGGCTACTAGCCGGTAACTTTACCCTGACGCTGCTGCAGCGCCTCATCCTTGGCCCGCACGCTCTCGGCCAGCTGGTCCTGGAACTCCACGATCCGCGCCCGCAGCGCCGGGTCCGACGAACCGAGGATGCGCACGGCCAGCAGGCCCGCGTTGCGGGCTCCCCCGATGGAGACCGTGGCCACCGGGACGCCCGCGGGCATCTGCACGATCGACAGCAGCGAGTCCAGGCCGTCCAGGCGCGCCAGCGGCACCGGCACGCCGATCACCGGCAGCGGCGTGGCCGACGCGACCATGCCGGGCAAATGCGCGGCGCCCCCGGCGCCGGCGATGATCACCTCGATGCCGCGCCCGGCCGCGTCGCGCGCGTAGTCGAACATCACCTGCGGGGTGCGGTGCGCCGAGACCACCCGAACCTCGGCCGGCACGTCGAACTCGGCCAGCGCCGCCGCGGCGTCGGCCATCACCGACCAGTCGCTGTCGCTGCCCATGATCACGCCGACCCTGGCCCGATTAGTCATGTGGATCCCATCCGTCCGTCCACTGCGCGTGTGACAACCAGTGTGCCGCCAGCTCGGCGCGTTCCCGCAGCTTCGCGACGTAGTCCCGATCCGCCGGCTTGGAGCCGACGAAGTTGATGTGGCCGACCTTGCGGCCGGGTCGTTCCTGTTTGCCGTACAGGTGCACGCGGGCGTCGGGCATCCGCGCGAACAGGTGGTGCAGCCGCTCGTCGACGCTCATCCGCGGGATTTCGGGGGCGCCCAGCACGTTGGCCATCACCGTCACCGGGGCCAGGGCGTCGGTGTCGCCGAGCGGATAGTCCAGCACCGCACGCAGATGCTGCTCGAACTGGCTGGTGCGCGACCCGTCCATGGTCCAGTGCCCCGAGTTGTGCGGCCGCATCGCCAGCTCGTTGACCAGCAGCTCGCCGTCCCCGGTCTCGAACAGCTCGACGGCGAGCACCCCGACCACGCCGAGCTCGCCCGCCAGCCGCAGCGCCAGCTGCTGCGCGGCGGCGGCCTGCTCGCCGGACAGCTCCGGCGCGGGCGCGATCACCTGCACGCAGATCCCGTCCCGCTGCACGGTCTCGACGACCGGCCACGCCGCACCCTGGCCGAACGGCGACCGGGCCACCAGGGCGGAAAGCTCGCGGCGCAGGTTCACCTGCTCCTCGGCCATCACCGGCACCCCATCGGCCAGGAACGCGGTCGCGATCTCGCGGGCGTGCAACGGGTCGCGCGCCATCCGCACCCCGCGCCCGTCGTAGCCGCCGCGGACCGCTTTGACGACCACCGGGCCGGCGATGCGCCGCGCGAAGGCGTCCAGTTCGTCGACGCTGCCGATCTCGGCGTAGCGCGGCACCGGGACGCCGAGGGCCTCGAGGCGGCGGCGCATGACGAGCTTGTCCTGGGCGTGCATCAGGGCCTGCGGCGGCGGCGCCGACGTGCTGACCTTCGACCACGAACACGTGCCAAACGAACTGCTGGACAAGCTGGTCGCCGAGGGCATCAACGTGGCGCCGCCGCCGCAGGCCCTGATGCACGCCCAGGACAAGCTCGTCATGCGCCGCCGCCTCGAGGCCCTCGGCGTCC
>NZ_LZKY01000202.1:0-547 GCF_001673055.1 Mycobacterium sp. 1245801.1 | reverse complement strand
ACCCACTCGCCGCGATGCCGAAAACCCGACGCGGTCGAACCGGTGTCCACGGGCACCACCGCGCCCCGTTGCGGCGCAACGCCTTTGGACCTGGCGGTGTAGGCGGCGCGCAAATCGGTCTGGTCCCGCTGGTCGCGGCGGTCGGCGCTGTCACCGGCGCCGCGACGCACTGGTACTACAGCACCCTCGGGCTGGCCAGCGAACCGCCGCCATGGCAAATGTGGCTGTGGACCACGTTGGCGGGCTCGGCCGTCGCGGTCGCAGTCGCCAGCTGGCGCCGCGCCGGGTGGTGGCGACGCAATGTGTGCGTGTTCGCGGCATCGTTCTGCCTGTTGAGCGCGGGCCTGACCATCAACGCGTGGCTGGGATATTTTCCGACCGTCTCCGCCGCCTGGGGCCAGCTGACCAATGGACCGCTGCCGGACCAGACCGATTTGCGCGCCGCCTACACCGCCAGGTCCAAAGGCGTTGCGCCGCAACGGGGCGCGGTGGTGCCCGTGGACACCGGTTCGACCGCGTCGGGTTTTCGGCATCGCGGCGAGTGGGT
>NZ_LZKY01000201.1:0-12913 GCF_001673055.1 Mycobacterium sp. 1245801.1 | reverse complement strand
TTCGCGCCGGCCTGACGAGGTAGCCGACCAGGATGATCTCGACGACGGCGTACATCAGCATGACGAATGCGACGGACGCGCCGGCCTGCGCGCTCACCGATGCACCCGAGGCCGCGATGATCGCCACGATGAACAGGACGCCGTCGACCGGCACCGAGATGATGCCGATCACCCACGCCACCCACGACGCCCCGCTTTCCCAGGCGCTGTGGACGCGGCCGAGCAGGCGCCGGAATCGGGAGGGGTCGTCGGCCGGCGCCTCCTGGACCCGCGTCAGCAGCCGCGGCATTGCGATCGGTGCACCCGAGACCATCGACAGTTCCGGCGTGCGGTCGGCGTCAGGCGCGGGTTGGCGTGTCCGTCGGCGGGTGAGGAAGCGGACCGTCATCAGTGCGGCGACCGACAGGACGACCACACCGAGGCCGATCTGAATCCTGCCGAGGGCCGAGCTCGTCGACGGGGACGCCGAACCGTGCGCGAGGTGTGCGAACATCGGCGTGAAGTTCAGCAGCAGCAGCGGGACGAGCAACTCGGGTATGCATATCGTCAATCCGCCGAGCCAGTAGGCGAGCAGGCTCGCCCCGGGACGCGGTCGAGAGATCATCAATAAGGCGAGGCCGAGGCGGACCGGATTGAGCGCAGCCAGGATCCCCAAGCCCAGCACTGACCCCCACATGGTTCGGGGCTCTACCCGTCGATGGCGGCGTCTAAACGCCGCCATTCCCCGAGTACGCACTCGAGTATTTGCGTGCCGCAAAGTCGGCTATGAATCCGCTGTGTGCGCCAAACCCGGTTGTGGTCAACGGATTCGGGCTCGGCGCTCGACGACAGCGCGGCAGGTGAGAGAGGGGTCCGCGTGCCGAACCGTCGCCCGGCTCGGATCGCCGAAGCCGCGCATCGGAGGTAGCGGACCGGGCCGACGCCCGAGCACCGGCGAACATCTTCCGTGCCGGATGGCCGTGACATCAATCACAACGTGCCTGTTTACGGCCCCGCGTGGATGGCGCTGAGCGGCCCCTGGCAAATCGTGCGAGGCTGGCTTGAGGCGCGGATTCGACTCGGCGACATCCGAATGATGAGGACAGGCGATGGGGCAGCCACGGTGGGCCGGTTCGGCTCTGTGTAGCTATGGCGCGGCCGGGGTCGCCATCAGTGGTTCGCCACGCCGCCGGCCGCGTTTTAGCAAGCGTCCGTACGTTTTTGCATGGTGGCAGCCGGATGCTACGTCGCGTCCTGCTGGCCGGGGTCCCCAGTGCAGAGTCACAAACGCGCAGCTGAAAGCGCTCGGGCTGGACGCCTACCCGAACTCAATCGGTGGTCCCGGTGTCACGCGCCGGCACTGGACGCATGCCGACCGCACCGGCAAATATTTTGCGAATGCGTAAGCGAGGTTTTCGGCCGCGGATGGCGGCAAAGATCGCTGGTCAGCGTCGACAAGCGAAATCGCACCCGGCGTCGCGTTCGGGAAGTGGAGGTGCACCTGGCGCACCCATGACACGTTACTTTTGCTAAGCAGCAAAAATCGGTGCGCACAGTAGTATGACTGCGGATCGGTTATGCAAGAACGGAATTCATATGTTTGGCACAGTATTGGCTGGGTATTGTCGATTCCGTGGATCGCGACGCCGACGGTCGCAGTGGTAGCTCATGCGGAGTGCACTGCCGATGAACGCTATCTGTCGGCGAGGTGCCGGAATGGTCACCGCGACCATGATGTCGTCGCGCCGCCCCCGCCGTCCGAGCTCACCGGCGCTGACGCCGGGCGCCTGGGCAGATCGACATACGGGCCGGGCTTGACGGATCAATCCTCAAGCGCCGCAACGATATTCGGGGTTATCCGCAGCACGGCTTGGTAAATCTACGTCTCGGGTGTTAGGGGGTCCATCGGTGTCGCTCAATCCGTTCGATGACGACAACGGCCAATTTTTCGTCTTGGTCAATAATGAAGAACAGCACAGTCTTTGGCCGACCTTCGCTGTCATTCCCGCCGGTTGGAGGGTAGTTTTTGGGGAAGCCGACCGCGCCACATGCCTGCACTACATCGAAGAAGCCTGGCCCGATATACGGGCGAAAAGTCTGCGCGACACGCTGACCGCGCCGGTTTGTGATCATTAGACCGGTGTCGGTATGAAGGGTTTCGGGGTCGAACTCTTGGTGGGGGGCGTTTAGTGGAGCGTGTTGACCGGGCTGTTCCGGTGACGCGGGGTCAGCTCGACATCTGGCTGGCGCTGCAAACGGGCTACTTTGATGTGGCTTGGCAGCTGGGTGTCCTCGTCCATATCCAGGGCGCCATCGACACCGGTTTGTTGCACGAGGCTATGCGACATGTGGTCAATGAGGCTGAGAGCCTGCGGGCTTCGTTCTTCGAGGTGGACGGCCAGGTCTTCCAAAAGGCCGTCGAGTACGACGATGTCGATCTGGTCTTCTATGACCTGACCGACTCACGCGATCCGGAGCGGGAAGTTCGCGAAACCGCCGCGTCGATTCAGCGGACGCCGATGCCGCTCACCGGCCCGATGATCAAGTTCGCGCTGTTCCGGACCGCGCCCGACGAGTACTACTGGTTCACCACCTGCCATCACATCGCCATCGATGGGATGGGCATCGCCCTGGTGGGCCGGCGGATCGCGGCGATCTACTCCGCGCTTGCGTCCGGGAAACCGATTCCGCCCGCCTTCTTCGGGTCGCTGCACGACCTCGCCAGCGGCGAGTTGGAGTACGAGATATCTCCCAAATTCGTTGAGGATCAGGAATATTGGGCCTCTCACCGGCCATCGGGCGCCGGGGCGGACTACCCGTCGACGGTCGCCGACGATGGGCGGGACCCGTATTCGCCTTCTCCGCCAGTCCAATTGGACGAGGCCGTCATCGGCAAGGTCAAGGAGCTGTCCAAGGCGCTGCGCATCCGCCGGTCCTCGGTGCTCACGGCGGCGTGCGCACTGCTGGTCCGCGGTTGGTCGGCCGACGGCTCGGACGAGGTCGTGCTCGACTTCCCGGTCAGCAGGCGAGTCGATCCGGAGTCCAAGACGCATCCCGGCATGCTCGCCGGGGTGGTGCCGCTGGTGCTGAAGGCTGCGCCGGACACGACGTTTGCCGACTTCTGCCGGCAGGTCGATGCGCGGTCACGAGAAGCGTTGCGGCATCAGCAGTTTCCGACGCGCACGCTGGACGGCGAAGGCCACTTCAACGGACCCAGGCAGGCGCCCAACCGCGTCGTCGTCAACTTCGTGCCGGCGCGCCTTACGCTCAGCCTGGGCGACGTCCCGGCGACCGCGAAGTACACCAGCTTCGGCCCGGTGGGCCATTTCGGGCTGTTTTTCCTCGGATTCGGCGATCAGCAGTTCCTGAGCACGGTCGGCACCGGGCAACCCTTCGCCAACTTCGACGTCTCGGATCTGGGGGAGCGGCTGCAGCGGATTCTGGCGACCATCGCCGCCGGTCCGGACCGGCAGTTGTCGTCGTTGGACGTGCTGCATGCCGACGAACGTGCCCGGTTGAAAGAGGTTGGCAACACAGCGGTTTTGACCGATTCGGCGACCGCGCCGATGTCGGTGCCCGAGTTGTTCGCCGCGCAGGTGAGCCGGGCGCCGCAGGCGGTGGCGCTGGCGTGCGAGGGCGCATCGGTGACGTACCGCGAACTCGATGCGGCGTCGAACCGGTTGGCGCATCACCTGGTGGCCCACGGCGCTGGCCCGGGACAGACTGTGGCGCTGATGTTTTCGCGGTCCGCCGAGGCGGTCGCGAGTATCCTCGCGGTGCTCAAGACCGGGGCGGCCTACCTGCCGATCGACCCGTCGTCGCCGGGGACGCGGATCGAATTCATGCTTGCCGACGCGCAGCCGGTCGCCGTGGTGACGACCGCCGATCTGGCGCAGCGGTTCGACGGCCTCGGCACTACCGTCGTCGACGTCAACGATCCGCGCATCGACGCCCGGCCCGCGACGGCGCTGTCGGTGCCCGACCCGGCCGATATCGCCTACCTGATCTACACCTCGGGCACCACGGGCGTCCCCAAAGGCGTTGTGGTGACTCATCGCAACGTGACGCAGCTGATCGGTTCGCTGGACGCGGGCCTGCCCGCCGCCGGCGTGTGGTCGCAGTGCCACTCGTATGCCTTCGACGTGTCGGTTTGGGAGATCTTCGGCGCGCTGCTGCGCGGCGGCCGCGTGGTGGTGGTGTCCGAAGACATAACCCGTTCCCCCGACGAGTTCCACGACGTGCTGGTGACCGAGGAGGTCACCGTGTTGACGCAGACCCCGTCGGCGGTGGCGATGCTGTCGCCGAAGGGGCTGGAGTCGGTGGCGCTGGCGGTGGTCGGCGAGGCCTGCCCGGCCGAGGTGGTGGACCAGTGGGCGCCCGGCCGGGTGATGGTCAACGCCTACGGCCCGACCGAGACCACCATGTGTGTGGCGATCAGCGCCCCGCTGCGGCCGGGATCCGGCATACCGCCGATCGGGTCCCCGGTGGACGGCGCCGCCCTGTTCGTGCTCGACGGCTGGATGCGTCCGCTCCCGCCGGGCGTCATCGGTGAGCTGTATGTGGCCGGTGACGGGGTGGCCGCCGGGTATGTGGGCCGGGCCGGGCTGACGGCCTCGCGGTTCGTGGCGTGCCCGTTCGGCGCGCCGGGCGCCCGGATGTACCGCACCGGCGACCTGGCGTGCTGGGATGCCGACGGTCAGCTGCGCTACCTGGGCCGCGCCGACGAGCAGGTGAAGATCCGCGGCTACCGCATCGAACTCGGCGAGGTCCAGGCCGCGCTGGCCGCACTCGACGGTGTCGAGCAGGCCGTGGTGATCGTCCGCGAGGACCGGCCCGGCGACAAACGTCTGGTGGGCTACCTAACCGGGACCGCCGACCCGGCCGAGGCGCGCACCGCGCTGGCCGACCGGCTCCCGGCGCACCTGGTGCCGGCCGCGGTGGTCGGCCTGGACGCGCTGCCGCTCACGGCCAACGGCAAGCTGGACACCCGCGCTCTGCCGATGCCCGAATACAGCGCGGGCGAGTATCGCGCGCCGAGCAACGCCGTCGAGGAAATCCTGGCGGGCATCTACGCCGAGGTGCTCGGCGTGCAGCGGGTCGGCGTGGACGAGTCGTTCTTCGAACTGGGCGGCGACAGCATCCTGTCGCTGCAAGTCGTGGCGCGAGCGCGCGCCGCCGGCCTGACGTGCCGGCCACGAGACGTCTTCGTCGAACAGACCGTGGCCCGGCTGGCCCGGGTGGCCGGCGTCAGCGACGGGGCCGCCGAGGTCGTCGACGAGGGCGTCGGCCCGGTGCTGGCCACCCCGATCATGCGGTGGCTGCGCGACATCGAAAGCGCCGGCGGCCCGATCGATCAGTTCAACCAGACCGTCATGGTCCAGGCCCCGGCCGGGGTGACCGAGGCCGACGTCGCAATCGTGTTGCAGGCCTTGGTGGATCGGCACGCCATGCTGCGGCTGCGCGTCGATGACGACGAGGCCGGCGGTTGGTCGCTGCGGGTGCCCGAGCCCGGGTCAGTGCGGGCGCAGGACTGCCTGCGATCGGTGGACGAGCTGTCCGACGAGGCGCTGGCCGACGCGCGGGCTCGGCTGGAGCCGGCCGCCGGGGTGATGCTGAGCGCGCTGTGGCTCGAGGCCACCGGCCAGTTGGCCGTGATCATTCACCACCTGGCCGTCGACGCCGTGTCGTGGTGGATCCTGTTGGAAGACCTCAACATTGCCTGGGCGCTGCACAGCGCGGGGCAGCCGGTGGAGCTGGCGTCGGCGGGAACGTCGTTCGCCCGGTGGTCGGCGGTGCTGGCCGAGCACGCGCATCGCCCCGAGGTCGTCAGCAAGCTGGGTGCCTGGAAGAAGGTGACCGCCACGCCCCCCGCGCTGCCGGCGGCCAGCCCCGAGGTGGATACCTACGCCTCAGCCGGGCGGTTGTCGGTGGAACTGGATGCCGAGACGACCGGCGCGCTGATCGGCGACGTGCCGACCGCGTTCCACGCCGGCATCCAGGACATCCTGCTGATCGCGTTCGGCCTGGCCTGGGCGGAATTCCTGGGTGGCGTCGACGCGATCGGCATCGACGTCGAGGGCCACGGGCGGCACGAGGAACTGGCCGCGGACATCGACCTGTCCCGCACCGTCGGTTGGTTCACCACCAAATACCCGGTGGCACTGGGCGTGGCCGGGCTCGAGTGGGCCCAGGTGGTGGCCGGTGACCCCGCGCTGGGCGCGGTGATCAAACACGCCAAAGAGCAGCTGCGCGCCCTGCCGGATCCGCTGACCTACGGATTGCTGCGCTACCTCAACACCGAGGTCGAGCTGGCCGGCCCCGACCCGTCGATCGCCTTCAACTACCTGGGACGCCAAGGCGCGGCGTCTGATTCGGCGGGCGAGGGCTGGCGCATCAGCCAGGAGGGCCTGTCCCTGATCGGGGCCGCCGCGGCGGTGCCGATGCCGCTGATGCACACCGTCGAGCTCAACGCCGGCACCATCGACACCGGCACCGGACCCCACCTGCACGCCGAATGGACTTGGGCGCCATCGGTTCTCGATACGGCACAGATCACCCGGTTGAGCCGGCTGTGGTTCGAGGCCCTGGCCGGCGTGTGCGCGCATGTGCGCGCCGGCGGCGGCGGCCTGACCCCGTCCGACATCGCGCCGGCCCGGCTGAGCCAGCACGAGATCGACGAGCTGGCGACCCAGCACCACATCGCCGACATCCTGCCGCTGACCCCGCTGCAACAGGGACTGCTCTTTCACTCCAGCACCGCGCAGGGCAGCGACGACATGTACGCCGTGCAGCTCGACTTCACCCTCACCGGGCCGCTTGACCCCGACCGCCTGCGCGACGCCGTGCACACCGTCGTCAACCGGCATCCACACCTGGCGGCGCTGTTCTGCGACCGCTACGACGAGCCGGTCCAGATCATCCCCGCCGATCCGGTGGTGCAGTGGCAGTACCTCGATCTGGACGGTACCGACGCCGACCGGCGGATCGAGCAGCTGTGCGCCGCCGAGCGCGCGGCGGTGCGCGACCTGTCGGGGCAGGCCGCGTTCCGTGTGGCGCTGATCCGCACTGCGGCCGGCCGGCACCGGTTCGTGTTGACCAACCATCACATCCTGCTCGACGGCTGGTCGCTGCCGATCCTGCTGCGGGAAATCTTCACCAGCTACTACGGCCAGCGGCTGCCCGCCGCCGGCTCCTACCGGGCATTCCTCACCTGGCTGGCCGATCGAGACCTCGACGCCGCCCGGGACGCCTGGGGCCAGCTGCTGTCCGGCTTCGAAACACCCACCCTGGTCGGACCGCAGGACCGGCTGGGCCAAGGCGACCGCGGTTTCGAAAAGTCCTGTGTGCCTGAGCAAATCACCGAGGCCCTGACCGACCTGGCGCGCTCCTGCCACACCACCGTCAGCACCGTCCTGCAGGCGGCCTGGGCCGTGGTGCTGACCTCCCTGACCGGCCAGCACGACGTCGTCTTCGGCACCCCGCGATCGCGCGTCGGCCAACTGGAGGTCGACGACGCCGAACAGATGGTGGGGCTGCTGATCAACACGGTGCCGGTACGCGCCGACATCCGCGCGAGCACCACCACCGCAGACCTGTTGGCCCAGTTGCAGAGCAGCCACAACGACGCGCTCGAGCACCAGCACCTCGCGCTCAGCGAAATTCACCGCGTCACGGGTCACGATCAACTCTTCGACACGCTGTTCGTCTACGAGAACTACCCCGTCGAGAGCGGCATGACGCTGGGCCCCGATGGGCTGGCCATCGCCGAGTTCACCAACCGGGAGTACAACCACTACCCACTGACCGTCGAGGCCCTGCCCGGTCGCGAACTCGGGCTGCACGTCGAATACGACGCCGACGTGTTCGACCCCGCCGGCATCGCCTCGCTGCTGGACCGATTCCAGCGTGTGTTGGTGGCGATGACCAGCGATCCCACCCGGCGGCTCTCGGAGGTCGAACTGCTGGACCGCGCCGAGCGCGAGCTGGTGCTGACGCGGCTGTCGGGCGCCGGTGCCACCGGGCCGGTCGGGGTGGCGCCGCAGCTGCTGGCCGCGGCCCTGTCGGTCGCCCCGGACGCGCCGGCGGTGGTCGACGGTGCGCGGGAACTGTCCTACCGCGAACTCGACGAGTGGTCGACGCGGTTGGCGCGCAAGCTGATTGACGCGGGTGTGGGCCCGGAGCGCGCCGTGGGCGTCGCGGTGGGCCGGTCCGCGGAACTGGTGGTCGCCTGGTGGGCCGTGGTCAAGGCGGGCGGCATCCACGCGCCGGTGGACCTGGATCATCCGGTCGAGCGGGTCGCCGCGGTGCTGGACGCCATCGGCGCGGTGTGCGTGTTGACGCGTGGCGCCGACGAGGCCGCCGGCGCCGGGGCGCGCCCCGTGCTGCGGATCGACGGCCTGGACCTGTCCGGCTACGACGCCGCGGCGATCACCGACGCCGACCGTCTGGCGCCGCTGACCGCTCGCGACAGCGCCTACGCGATCTTCACGTCGGGCTCGACCGGCGCCCCCAAAGGCGTGCTGGCCAGCCACGCCGGCTTGCTGGGATGGGCTGCGGCGCAATGCGAAGCGTCCGAGTTGGACACCGACACCCGGGTGCTGATGGTGGCCTCGCCGACCTTCGACGCGTCGGTCGGCGAGATGGTGCTGGCGGCCGCGGCCGGCGCCGCGCTGGTGGTGGCGCCACCGCAGGTGTACGCCGGCGAGCCGCTGACCGCCCTGCTGCAGAGCCAGCGCGTCAACGCGGCGTTCCTGACCCCGACGGTGCTGTCGTCGCTGGATCGCGCCCGGCTGCCTGGCTTCGACAAGCTGATGGTCGGCGGCGAGGCCTGCCCGAAGGAATTGGTCGCCGCCTGGGCGCCCGGTCGGCGGATGTTCAACGTCTACGGCCCGAGCGAGACCACCATCTGGGTCACCCTCAGCGCGCCGCTGTCGGCCGAGGGGCCGGTTCGCATCGGCACCCCGCTGCCGGGCGTGTGCGCGGTGGTGCTCGACGCCTGGCTGAAGCCGGTTCCCGTCGGCGTGGTGGGCGAGCTGTACGTGAGCGGGCCGGCGCTGGCGCACGGCTACATGGGCCGGGTGGACCTGACCGCGGAACGCTTCGTGGCCAACCCATTTGGCGGCCCCGGGGACCGCATGTACCGCACCGGCGACCTGGTGCGCTGGACGCGCGACGGGGACCTGGACTTCGTCGGGCGCGCCGACAGCCAGATCAAACTGCGCGGCCAGCGCATCGAGCTGGGCGAAATCGAGAACACCCTGCTGGCCTGCCCGCAGGTCACCCAGGCCGCCGTCACCGTGCTGGACAGCGCCACCGGCTCGCATCTGGTCGCCTATGTCACGCTCGACCACACCATCGGCGCCGACCACGACGAGGACAACGTCGAAGAGTGGCAACACCTTTACGACGATCTCTACGGCGCCGACCTCGAGTCGCGGTTCGGCATGGACTTCCGCGGCTGGAACAGCAGCTACACCGGCGACCCGATCCCGCTCGCGGAGATGATCGAGTGGCGGGCCGCCACGGTGGACCGGATCACGGACCTGCGACCGCGACGCGTGCTCGAGATCGGCGCCGGCTCGGGGCTGCTGCTGTCGCAGCTCGCCCCGCACTGCGACGAATATCTGGCCACCGATTTCTCCCCGGTGGCCATCGAGAACCTGGCCCGCTCAATGGAGCAGCTGCAGCTGCCCTGGCGCGACCGGGTCCAGCTGCGGACCCAGCCGGCCCATGTCACCGACGGGCTGCCCCGCGGCCACTTCGACACCATCATCCTCAACTCGGTCGTCCAGTATTTCCCGAACGCGGGCTATCTGGCCGAGGTCATCGACAACGCCATGGAGCTGCTGGCCCCCGGCGGGGCCGTGTTCATCGGTGACGTGCGAAACCACAGCCTGCAGGGCGCATTCCAGACCGCGATCGCGCTGTCGCGCGGCGGCGCCGCCGCCACCGAGGCCGCCGACATCCGTCAGCGCGTCCGCCACGCCATGCTCGGCGAGACCGAATTGCTGTTGGCGCCAGAGTTTTTCACCACCTGGGCGGTCAGCTGCCCGTCGGCCGGCGGCGTCGACATCGAAGTCAAACGCGGCTTCGCCGACAACGAACTCAACCGCTACCGGTACGACGTCGTCATCCGCAAAGCGCCCGCGGCGGTGCGCTCGGTGGGCGACGCACCCACCTGGTCGTGGACCGAATGCGCGGGCTCGGACGGGCTGGGCGACGTGCTGGCGTCCCAGCGTCCCGCCGTTGTGCGCGTCACCGACATCCCGCACGCCGGGGTCATCGCGGACGTTCGCGTCGAAACGGCGCTCGCCGAGGGGCAACCCGTGGCCGACGCGCTCGCGGCCGCCGACGCCGTGTCGGGCGCCGCCGTCGCCGAAGAGGTGCACCGCATCGGCGAGGCCGCCGGGTATCGCGTCGCGGTCACCTGGGGTGCGGTACCCGGCACCCTCAGCGCCGTTTTCGTCGACACCGGCGACCCCAACTACGCCGCGCCCCTGACCGACGTCTACCTGCCCCCCACCGGGTCCCGGCGGCGCACCAGCCACGCCAACGACCCCCGGACCAACACCAAGATCGGCGAGGTGCGCGAGCGGCTCAGCGCGTGGCTGCCGGAATACATGGTGCCGACACACATTGTGGCGCTTGAGGAATTCCCGATGACCTCGTCGGGCAAGCTCGACCGCAAGGCCCTTCCGGAGCCGGAATACCAGGACGTGGACCGCTACCGCGCCCCGGCCACCGCGGCCGAGGAGATCCTGGTCGGCATCTACGCCCAGGTGCTCGGCCTGGAGCGGGTGGGCGTCGACGACTCGTTCTTCGATCTGGGCGGGGATTCGCTGTCGGCGATGCGCCTGATCGCCGCGGTGAACACCAGCCTGAACTCCGACCTCGGTGTGCGGGCCGTCTTCGAGGCGCCGACGGCCGCCGAACTGGCGCTGCTGGCCGGCGGCGACGGCGACCGGCCGGAGCCCCTGGTGGCGGGGGAGCGCCCGGCGGTGATCCCGCTGTCGTTCGCCCAGACCCGGCTGTGGTTCATCGACCAATTCCAGGGCCCGTCACCGATTTACAACGTCACCGTGGCGCTGCGGCTGCGCGGGGATCTGGACACCGGTGCGCTGGCCGCGGCGCTGGCCGACGTCGTGGGCCGCCACGAAAGCCTGCGCACGGTGTTCGCCGCGGCCGACGGAATCCCGCAGCAGGTGGTGATCCCCGCCGACCAGATCGGCTTCGCCTGCGAGGTCGTCAATGCCCGCGGCTGGCCGGAGGACCGGCTGCGCGAGCGCATGGCCGCCGCGGCCCAGTACGCGTTCGACCTGTCGAGCGAAAGCCCGCTGCACACAGAGCTTTTCACCGTCACCGACACCGAACACCAGCTGGTGGTCGCGGTGCACCACATCGCCGCCGACGGCTGGTCGATCACCCCGTTCGCGCGCGACCTGGGGGTGGCATACGCCAGCCGGTGCGCGGGACACGCCCCCGACTGGGCCCCGCTGGCGGTGCAGTACGTGGATTACACGCTGTGGCAGCGCACGTATCTCGGCGACGTGGACGACAGCGGTAGCCGCATCGCCGCGCAGCTCGACTACTGGACCGACGCGTTGGCCGGGCTGCCCGAACGCCTGCAGCTACCCACCGACCGGCCCTACCCGCAGGTGGCCGACCACCGCGGCGCCCGATTGGCGGCGGACTGGCCGGCGGAGCTGCAGCAACAGGTGCAGCGGGTGGCCCGCGAACACAACGCGACCCCCTTCATGGTGATTCAGGCGGCGTTCGCCGCCCTGCTGTCCAAGATCAGCGCCAGTACCGATGTGGCGGTGGGCTTCCCGATCGCCGGGCGCTCCGAACGCGCGCTCGACGAGCTGATCGGGTTCTTCGTCAACACCCTGGTGCTGCGCGTCGACGTGGCGGGCGA
The DNA here is from genome assembly GCF_001673055.1 of Mycobacterium sp. 1245801.1. NCBI lineage: Bacteria > Bacillati > Actinomycetota > Actinomycetes > Mycobacteriales > Mycobacteriaceae > Mycobacterium > Mycobacterium sp. 1245801.1. The sequence continues at coordinate 1,020 of NZ_LZKY01000201.1, read as the reverse complement.
TCCGACGTTCGCCGAGCTGCTGGCCCAGGTGCGGCGGCGCAGCCTGGCCGCCTTCGAGCACCAGGACGTCCCCTTCGAACTGCTGGTGGAACGGCTCAACCCCACCAGGAGCATGGCCCACCACCCGCTGATCCAGGTGCTGCTGGGTTGGGAGAACTTCCCCGGCGAGGTCACCGCGCCCGCGGGCGGGCTGGCGCTGGGTGACCTGCAGGTCACCCCGATGCCGTTGCACACCAACACCGCTCGCATGGACCTGACGTTCTCGCTGGCCGAACGGTTCACCGAGTCCGGTCAGCGCGCCGGCATCGCGGTGACGGCGGAGTACCGCACCGACGTATACGACGCGGACACCGTCGAGGCGATGATCGAACGGCTGCAGCGGCTGCTGGCGGCCGTCACCGCCGAGCCGGAGCGCCGGTTGTCGTCGGTGGACCTGCTGGACACCACCGAGCACGCCCGGCTGGCCGCGTGGGGCAACCAGGCCGTGTTGGCCGACCCGATGGAGCCGGTGACCGTTGCCGGACTCTTCGCCGCGCAGGCGGCGCGCACCCCGGACGCCGTGGCGGTGACGTTCGAGGACCGGTCCATGTCCTATCGGGAGCTCGACGAGGCGGCCAATCGGTTAGCGCATCTGCTGGTCGAGTCCGGCGCGGGCCCGGGTGAGTTTGTCGCGCTGCTGTTTTCGCGGTCGGCCGAGGCGATCGTGGCGATCCTGGCGGTGCTCAAATCCGGGGCGGCGTATCTGCCGATCGACCCGGCGCTGCCGGGCGCGCGGGTGGAGTTCATGCTCACCGATGCCGCCCCGAGGGTCGCGGTCACCACCGCCGAGCTGGTGGATCGGCTCGAGGGGTTTGGTGGGGTGGTCATCGATGTGGCCGACCCGGCGGTGGCGGCCCAGCCGAGCACCCCGCCGCCGGCGCCGTCGCCGGCTGATGTGGCGCATGTGATCTACACGTCCGGCACCACCGGTGTGCCCAAAGGCGTTGCGGTCACCCAACACAACGTCGCGCAGCTGTTCGA
>NZ_LZKY01000200.1:0-620 GCF_001673055.1 Mycobacterium sp. 1245801.1 | reverse complement strand
GCAGCACCAGCAGCTCGAGCGGTTGTACGGCAGCAAAGAGGAAACCCTGATCCCGCTGCACCTGGCCTTGGCGTTCCGGGGGATGAACACCCACGGGCGCGCGCTGCTCACCCTGGCGCACCGGGCGATGGCCGACTACGACGAGGACGACTACAACCTGTGTGAGGGTGAAGTCCTGTGCTCGATGGTGCTGGGCTGGAACTTCGGCGACGGCCACATGCACAACGAATGCCTGATCGAGGCGCTGCAGCAGCGGTGCGGGTTCGAGCCGGGCGAGGTGCGCGTGGTGATCCTCGATGCCCAGCCCATCCACCAACAGCGGCAGGAATACAGGTTGGTCGACGCCGCGACGGGCGAATTCGAACGCGGCTACTGCGACGTCGACGACATGGCCACCAATCAGCCCTGGGCCGACGACATCCCGGTATACGTCCAGACTGGGCGCGTCACCGATTCCTGACGCGGCGCACCGCCACCACCACGACGAGGGCCCCGACCCCGGCCAGCGAGGCCAGCACCACGGGCTTCTGCACGAAGCCGATCACCCGGACCTTGAGGTCGTCGGCCAGGCGCCGAGGATTGGCCCGCTCGGCAAGCGAGTCGACGGTGGCCGCCAGCTG
>NZ_LZKY01000199.1:0-20032 GCF_001673055.1 Mycobacterium sp. 1245801.1 | reverse complement strand
CGACGGATTGCTGGTTCGGTATGCCGATCCACACCAGCTGGCGTTGGTGATCGTCGCCGCGCACCAGGGCGGTGGCGTGCTGACCTTCACTTACCGAGAGGAGTGGCCCCACGCCGACGCCATTCGCTTCGCGATCAACTATTTGCGTCTGTTCGCCACCGACCCTGCCGAGCGCGCACCCCGTCCGCCGCGCCGGTCCAGCGCGCGTCGCCCGGCGCGACGGGCCGGCTGAGCGATTGGTGCCGAAGGTGGTGAAGTGACCGAACGCAACCCATCGCGCTTCACCCGCAAGGGACTGGCGACACGCGCGCGCATCATCGAGGTCGCCGCCCGGCTGATGTTCGAGCGGGGCGTCGCCAACACGAGCGTCGACCAGGTTCGCCGCGCCGCCGCTGTGAGCGGATCCCAGATCTCGCACTACTTCGGCGATAAGCGCGACCTGACCCGCCACGTCATCGATGCGCGCCGTAATGACGTGCGGGACTTTCACACTCGGCCACAGTTCGCCGGACTCGACAGCCTAGATGCCCTGCGGGCGTGGGCCGATGCCTGCGTGGCCGACATCGACGCCGTGTACCGCGTCGGCGGTTGCGTTTATGGGTCCCTGGCCGGTGAGCTGATCGAGGGCGACCGCGAGGTCCACGATGACCTGGCCGCGGGATACGACCAATGGATCGACCTGTTTCGGGCCGGACTGGAGTCGATGCGCGAGCGCGGACACCTGCGCCCGGAGGCCGACGCGCGGCACCTGGCCGTATCGCTGGTCGCCGCGCACCAGGGCGGCGCGATGCTCACCCACGTCACCGGCGATCCGCAACCGCTGCGGGTCGCCGTCAATGCCGCGGTCGACTATGTGCGCTCCTTCGCGGCGCACCCGCCGCGGCGTAAGCGTCGAGCCGTGTCGTCTCGCGGTCGGCGCGAGGCCTGAGTATTGACCTTTCGCTGGACATGGTCGGTGTGGACGCCCATAATAATGGGTCAGTTGGCCCAATATTTGCGTCGCGCCGCCGGGCGCCGTCGCCGCCAACGATGGTGAAAGAGGCAGCCGATGTCCGTGCTCGAGTCACCTCAGCTGCCAACCGCACCGGCGGTCGTACGCGAGCAACCCGGCGGGGAAACCATGCGGGCGATCATCTTGGAAAAGTTTGGCGGCCTGGACAGTCTGGTCTACACCGACATCCCCAAGCCCCTGCCGAAAGATGGCGAAGTCGTCATTGCGGTAAAGGGTTTCGGCATCAACCACGCCGAGATGCACATGCGTCGCGGTGAATGGGCTGAGGCGGCCGAGGTCAGCGGGATCGAATGCGTCGGCATCGTCGACTCGTGCCCGGGCGGCGAATTCCCGGTCGGGGCCAAGGTGGCGGCGCTGATGGGCGGGCTGGGGCGCACCATCAACGGCAGCTACGCCGAGTACACGCGGGTTCGCGCCGCCAATGTCGCCCTCATTGAGTCGGACCTGCCCTGGTCGGATTTGGCCGCCCTGCCCGAGACTTACGCGGTCGCCTGGACATGCCTGTTCCGCAACCTCGACCTGAGATCCGGACAAACGTTGGTTTTACGGGGCGCGACCTCCTCATTCGGCCAAGCCGCACTCAAGATGGCGGTCACCGCCGGCGCGCGTGTCATCGCCACGGCGCGAAGCAGCGATCGCTTGCCGATGCTGGAAAAGTTAGGCGCTTCGCGCGTCGAACTGGAAAGGCGCGACCTGGCCTCCCACATCCCCGAAACCAAAGACATTGACGCGGTCCTGGACCTGGTGGGCAACAGCACCATCCTCGACTCCCTCGACATGTTGCGGCGCGGCGGCACGGCGTGCCTGGCCGGATGGTTGGGCGGACTCGACCCGATTGGCGATTTCAACCCGCTGCTGCGCATGGCCAGCGGCGTGAACTGGAACTTCTTCGGGAGCTTCGTCTTTGGGACACCGGGCTTTCCGCTCTCAGACGTACCCCTGCAAGACATCGCCCGGCAGGTTGCCGACGGCGAACTGGATGCGAAGCCGTCACACATCTTCTCTTTCGAGCAGATCCGAGAGGCGCACCGCGTGATGGAGGCGGGAGAAGCCGGCGGGAAGATGGTCGTCGTCATGCAGTGACGTGACCGCGGACGCCGAAAAGTTTTCGCGACGAAGGGACACGATCATGGGGCTCGCATGGCAGCAAGGCCCGCTTGCGACGGGATCGGTGGGGCATTTCCTGACCGAGCAGCCACTGCCGGCGCGGCTGCTCTTCGCCGAGCCGCTGCGGCGACGGATGAGAGTACGCTTCGAGGACAGATGGATAGTCGACAGCGAAGACGTGATCCTGCTACACGAACCGGGCCGATATCCAGTCGCCTACTTTCCCCGCGCTGACATCGAAGACGAAACGCTGCGCGCCGAGGACCGGGTGACGCAACACCGCGATCTCGGGGCCACCCAGTGGTTCTCCGTCTCCGCATCGGGGCGCGAGACCAATCACAGCGCGTGGGAACACACCGGGCTACCGGCGTATGCCGCCGTTCTCGAGGGCCGGGTGGCGTTTGCCTGGCGCGCCATGGATGCGTTCTACGAGGAAGAGGAACGGATCGTCGGGCACGCCGCGGACGCCTATCACCGTATCGACATTCGTTCTACCGCAAGGCATCTGGTTGTCCGGGACGGCGACCGGGTGGTCGCCGACACTCATCGCCCGTTGGCGCTGTATGAGTCAGGCTTTGCGCCCAGATGGTACGTGCCGCGCGAAGATACCGACGAGTCCGCGCTGAAACCCAACGATATCCAGACGTTTTGCCCGTACAAGGGAATCTGCTCCTACTATGACATCGGAACCCGCAAGCGCGCGGCATGGTCTTATGTGGACGCTTGGACGGAGGTCGCGCGGGTCCGCAATCTGGTGTCCTTCGAACCCGACAAGATCGACGTGCACCTCGACGGTAAGCAACTTCAGCTCGAACCCGGCCAGACCGTAATCCCACACGGCGTCGACCGTGGACTCGACACGGACGAGGTGTCAGGACAGAACCGGAGCGCCTCATGAGGGCGTCCCTGGAAGTCGTCGTCCTACCCGTCGCGGATCCCGATCGCTCGCTACGGTTCTACCGGGACCAGGTCGGGTTCAACCTCGACGTCGATTACGCACCCACCCCCGAGTTCCGGGTCATCCAATTGACGCCCGAAGGCTCGGGCACCTCGATCCAATTCGGTGTGGGCCTGACCGATGCGCCGAGTGGCTCGGTGCGGGGCCTCTATCTCGTGGTCTCCGACATCGAGGCCTGCCGCGCGGAATTGACTGATCGCGGCATAACCGTCGGCGAGATACGTCACAAGGACACCGACGGCGGCTGGAGCGGTAGATTCCTCCCGGGTACCGACCCGCATCGGGGTGACTATGCGAGCTTTGCCAACTTCCGCGATCCCGACGGCAATGCCTGGGTGGTGCAGGAGCGGAACCATCAGTCGGCTTGACAGCGGCTCAGGCATGGGGCAGCGGGAGGTAGCGGTGGCAGAACGAGACTCCAGTCCTGAACGGCTGCGCGGATTCTCCGACGGCGTGTTCGCCGTGCTCATCACCATCCTGGTGTTGGAACTCAGACCACCGAGCGCCCACGGCTTTCGCGCCCTGCTTCCGCTGTGGCCCACCGGGCTGAGCTACGTGGTCAGCTATCTGTTCATAGCGATCGTCTGGGTCAACCATCACCACCTGTTCAACTACGCCCAGGTAGCGACCCCGCGGCTGGTGTGGTCGAACTTCGCGCACCTGTTTTCGGTGTCGCTGATCCCGTTCACCACCGAGTGGATAGCCGACAGCAGGCTGGCGCCGGCGCCGGTATCGCTGTACGCCGCGGTCTTCGTCCTGGTCAACATCACCTACCTGGCGCTGTGCTGGGAAGCGGTGGATCGGCCCTCCCACCAAGACGTTTCAGCGCGGATGCGCCGCATGCTGCAAATGCGGTCGTTCATCACCCTCGGGGTGTTCGTGACGGCGGCGCTGCTCGCTTTGTGGTGGCCGGTGGCGGCGATGTCGTTGATTGTGTTGTGCCTCGTGGGGTATCTCCGACCGGACATCCCCCAACGAAAGAACGTCGAGCGCTAGCGATGGCATCACCGTCCGTCCTGATCTTCGACGTCAACGAGACGTTGCTCGATATCGAGTCGATCGCACCGCTTTTCGGCGAGTTGTTCGGCGACGACGGCGTCCTGCGGGAATGGTTTGCGCAGTTGATCATGTACTCGACGGCCATCACGCTGGCCGGCCACTACGTGACGTTTCCGGTGCTCGCCCAGGGGGTGCTGCGCATGTTGGGCGACATCCACCGGGTGGACGTCACCGACGACGATCTGGACCGCCTGAAGGTAGGACTGCTCACCATGCCGGCACACTCCGATGTCGCCGAGGGGCTTGCGGCGCTGCGTGACAACGGTTTTCGGCTGGCAACCCTGAGTAATTCCCCGCCCAACCCGGATGGCCCGACGGCTCTGCAGAGATCGGGGCTAGCGGGCTACTTCGAACACCAACTGAGCGTCGATGCGCGCAGCGTCTTCAAGCCCTCACCCGCCGTGTATCAGTACGCATGCGAGACGATCGGGATCGCCCCGGCTGACTGCATGATGGTCGCCGCACATGTGTGGGACACCATCGGTGCGCAGAGTGTCGGATTCGGTGGGGCTCTGGTCACCCGGCGGGGCAACGCACCGCTGCCGGTCGACGGCCTGCCGCAGCCGAACATCGTCGTCAGAGATCTACGCGAGCTCGCCGAGCGGCTGATCGAGCTCCGATGAAAACACGGCGTGCACCCTCGGCGCCGTGGCCACCAAGCGAAAGGATCGTCGAGCATGGCAGCAGCTGGGGCAGCAGAGTTCGACGTCGTAGTCCTCGGCGCCGGGCCGATCGGCCAGAACGCCGCCGAACGCGCCCGCGCCGCAGGACTGCGTGTTGCTCTGGTCGAGCGGGAACTCGTCGGCGGTGAATGCTCGTATTGGGCATGCGTGCCCAGTAAAGCGTTGCTGCGCCCGGTGATTGCGCTTTCCGACACCCGCAGAATCGACGGTGCGCGGGATGCGGTCACCGGGCCGCTGAACGCCGAGGGCGTCTTTGGCCGACGGAACCGTTACGTGACCGACTGGGACGACAGCAGCCAGGCCGACTGGGTGAGTGGGATCGGCGCGACCCTGATACGCGGGCACGGGCGATTGGACGGCGCGCGCCGCGTCGTCGTCACCGACGGCGCCGGCGAACGGCTGGCACTGACGGCACGGCATGCGGTGGTCATCTGCACCGGAAGCCGGTCGGCGCTGCCCGAGTTGCCCGGCCTCGCCGAGGCGAGGCCATGGACCAACCGGCGGGCCACCGATAGCAGCGCCGTCCCCGAACGGCTCGCGGTCGTCGGCGCCGGCGGCGTGGGTGTCGAAATGGCCACGGCGTGGCAGGGATTGGGCTCCCAGGTGACCCTGCTGGTGCGAGGCTCTGGACTGCTGCCGCGAATGGAGCCCTTCGTGGGTGAGCTGATCGGGCGGGGCCTCACCGAGGGCGGCGTCGACGTGCGAATGGGGGTGTCGGTTCGCGCGCTGCGCCGACCGGACGAATCCCACGTCGTCCTCGAGTTGGACGACGGCACCGGGTTGGAGGTCAACGAGGTGCTCTTCGCCACCGGACGCGCCCCGCTGACCGACGACATCGGTTTGGAGACTGTGGGACTGACACCGGGCAGCTGGCTCGAGGTGGACGACACCTGCCTGGTCCACGGCGCCGCGGAGGATGGCTGGCTTTACGCGGCCGGTGACGTCAACCACCGGGCCCTACTCACCCACCAGGGCAAGTACCAGGGCCGCATTGCCGGTGCGGCCATCGGCGCCCGCGCGGCGGGAAAGCCATTGGACACCAAACCGTGGGGCGCGCATGTGACGACCGCCGACCATCATGCGGTGCCGCAGGCCTTCTTCACCGATCCCGAAGCCGCCGCCGTCGGACTGACGGCTGCGCAAGCCGAACGGGCCGGGCACCGGGTCCGCACGGTGGACGTCGAAATCGGCGACGTGGTGATGGGGGCCAAGCTTTACGCCGACGGCTACACGGGCCGCGCGCGGATGGTGGTGGAGGCGGATCGCGGTCACCTGCTCGGCATGACCATCGTCGGCCCGGGCGTGACCGAGCTCCTACACTCGGCGACCATCGCCGTCGCCGGCCAGGTGCCGGTCGACCGGCTGTGGCATGCGGTGCCGTGCTTCCCGACAATCAGCGAGCTGTGGCTCAGACTGCTCGAGGCGTATCGGGACGCCACGGACGATAATTGACCGATGGCCACCGCAGACGGGTTCCATCCAGACTTCGACGACACAGCGACGCCGGTCGCACGCAACCGGGTACGCCACATCAAGGCATCCGAGATCAGCTCCGATACCGCACAATCCGAGGGGCTGCGGCGCTTCGCCGCCCTGTCCGGCCGGTCGGTCGGCGCGGAGAAGCTCTGGATGGGTGAGACGCACGCGTCGCCGCGATCGGCCTCGGACAACCACCACCACGGTGAATCCGAAACCGCCATCTATGTGCGAAGTGGCAACCCGGAGTTCGTCTTTCACGATGGCAACGAGGAAGTCCGCATCGCCACCGCACCCGGCGATTACGTCTTCATCCCGCCGTACCTGCCCCACCGGGAGGAAAACCCCGACCCCGACACCACCGCCGAGGTGGTGATCGCCCGCAGCACCCAGGAAGCGATCGTGATCAACCTTCCCGCGCTGTATCCGCTGGCCGACTCCTAGTAGACGGCGATCTCGATCAGGTTTCCGTCGACGTCACGGCAGTAGTGCGAGGTCATCTCGCCCAGGGCCCCTACTTTGGTCACCGGTCCGGCGATCACCTCCACCCCACACGCGCCGAGATGGGCGCGCACGTCATCCGGACTGGCGCGCGTGACAAAGCACAGGTCCTCGGAACCGGCCGCCTCGACGGACCCGGTGAACCAGTCGGGGTCGTCGACCAACGCCCCGACCGGTCGCAGGTTGATCTTCTGCTCCCCGAAGCGCAGCGCCGTTCTGCGCGAGGGCCCGAACGTCTCACGCCGCATGCCCAGCACCCGCTCGTACCATGCGGCGGTGGCTTCGACGTCGCGGCAATTCAAGACGATGTGGTCGAACCTCTCCACGGCGAACGGCACGTCAATCCTCCCGGGTCGTGCGAAGCTGGGCCGCCACCGCGGCCGCCAGATCATCGGCGGCCTGCTCATCGAGCGGCTGGTGAGCGAAAGCCATTCGGTACCAGAGTAATCCGAAAACCTGGTCGACTACGATTTCGGGCCGGTCCATCGGTGCGATCTCACCGCGGGTTTCGGCCCGGTGCACTATCCGCGCCAACTCTTCGCGACGCGCCGCCGTGAAGGCCGCCAGCCGCTCCATCGTCGCAACGTCGCCCAGCGCCTCACGTAGCGCGCCCATCAGCAGCGTGCGATGGACGGCCGCGGCGGAAAAGGTGGAGCTGAGAAACGCGCGCAGATCGCCGTCCAGGCGCCCGGTGTCGGGTATCGGTGCGGCTTGCTGCGCCCGGTGCACCATCGCATCGAGCAGCACCGCGCTTTTCGATGGCCACCAGCGGTAGATCGTTTGTTTGCCTACGCCTGCCCGCTCGGCGATGGCGGACACAGTGATCTGAACGTCTCCGCCCGCGGCGGCTAACAAGTCCGCGGCCGCATCCAGGATTGCCCGCTCCGCCGCTTCATTGCGTCGGCTGCCCGTATGCGCCCGCCGGTTCACCGTCACAGCTGCAGGCTAGCGCTCCTATTGACGAGACCGCCAGTCTCGACAATGCTGGGGGCCATGACCATGAACGGACCCCTCCCCGACCGCAAACGCCGCTGGGTCAGCCGCTTTCATCGGTACGTAGCCAACCCGGTCACCCGGCGTCTGCCCACCCAGGTACTGCTGGAGACAACCGGCCGGGTCAGCGGACGGCCACGGCGCACCCCAGTGGGAGGACGGCTCGAAAAAGGAGCGTTCTGGCTGGTATCCGACCACGGCGACTCCTCGGATTACGTCCGAAACATCAAGGCCGACAACCGGGTTCGCATCCGAATTCGCGGCCGCTGGCGATCGGGAACTGCTGTGCTGCTACCCGAGGATGACCCGGTCGCCCGATTGGCCGTCCTGCCGCGGTTCAACAGCTCGCTGGTGCGCGCATTGGGCACCGATCTGCTGACGGTGCGGATCGATCTCGACCGGCCGTAGCGACCGGATCAGTACCGCCTTTACCCCGCCGAGACGAGACGTTTTAATACATCTCGTGGTCCCCGACGCGCTGGATCTCGACGCCGCCGATCTGCGGATATCGCGCGGCAGCGTGCCGGCCAGCACCCAGCTCGCCGAGGCTCTCAAGGCGGCGATCGTCAAACAGCGCCTGCCCCGCGGCGCGCGACTGCCCACCGAGCGAGAACTCATCGACCGCACCCGCGTGAGCCGGGTGACGGTGCGCGCGGCCGTCGGGCTGCTGGAACGCCAAGGATGGCTGGTGCGAAAGCAGGGCCTGGGCACCTTCGTGGCCAACCCGGTCAAACAAGAACTCGGACCCGGCGTGCGGACCATCACCGAGGTTCTGGCCGGCTCCGGGATCACACCGAACGTCGACGTCTTGTCGCACCGAGTCGAAGATGCGCCGCAGCGAATCGCTGAAACTCTCGGCCTGTCGAAAGTCCTCTGTGTGCACAGGCGGTTCCGGGACGGCGAGCAACCCCTCGCCCTGATGATCGCCTACCTGCCAACCGGATTGGGCAAGGCCGTGGAGCCCTTGCTGAGGAGCGCGACCGACGAGCAGACCGCCCAGGCGATGGAAAGCACCTACACCATGTGGGAGCGCCGACTCGAGATTCCCGTCGCGCGGGCCAACTATGAGATTCACGCGGCCGGCGCATCGCTGGAGGTGGCCGGCGCCCTCAACCTGCCGCTGGGTTCACCCGTGCTGGTCCTCGTACGCACCAGCTACGGCCATGACGGCAAGCCGCTCGAGGTGGTGGAATTCCACTATCGCCCCGAGCGATACAGGTTTTCGGTCACGTTGCCGCGTACGGTCCCGGGTCCGGGCGCCGGGATCGTGGAACGGCGCGACCGAGCGTAGCCCGCCACTCAGCGAATTCTCAACGAATTCTTCGGTGCCGCATCGCTTGGCTCCAAGCATCTACAAAGATGTCGGCCGCAACATCTATTCATGACGAATGAGCAGCTGTGCGCGAACCTAATCGAACGTTACCTGCGCACCCGCGGGCGGCGTTATTTTCGTGGCCACCACGACGGCGAATACTTCTTCGTCACCAGCGCTCCGCGGCGCCTGCACATTCACTTCGAGGTCTCGCCGGCGCACGACGACGTGCTGATCATCCGGGTCAGCCCGGGGTGCTACTTCCCGGCGGCCGACCGCCCCTGGCTGACTTACTTCGCCGACAGGTGGAACCGTCTTGACCGCCACGTCACCGCGATCGTGCACGGCTCGTCTGATCCGCATCGCATCGGCGTGGTGGCACGCAAGTCGCAATGGGTCCGAAGCGACGTCTCGTTCAACGATTTCGCGTCGTTCGTCGACCGAACCATCGCGGATGCCACCGAGCTCTTCGAGGAACTGAGTCCGTCCGTCGAATTGCCTTCGACGGAACGGTCACTGCTGCGCGAGGCCGGCTGAAGTTCCGCCGAGCTAGTCGGCCGACGGGGCATCCGGGCGCGGTTCACCCAGCTTGGCGCGTATTGCGCCCCACGGGTCTGCGTAGCGTCCGGGCGCATCCCGGTAGGCCGCACGGCTCTTGAGGAACCGCCGCGCCAGGGGTGAGATCAGCCGCATCGGGTAGCGCCGCCACCCCGCGGTGGCTCGCATCTCGGTGAGCATGTCCGGCCACGAGTGGTGCTGGAACTCCAGCACCTGCTGGGCGCGAGCGGTATCCATCCAGTCGGTGACGAACCAGCCGTCGTCGCTGTCCGGATCGCCCGGCCGGCCCCCGGGCAAGACGTCGACCAGACCACGCGCGGCCGCCAGCGCCTTGCCGATCTCACCCTGCCGAAGGCGGTGCGACTCGTCACCGGCGATCAGCAGCGTCTCACCGGCGACGTCGGCGGTGACGGCCGCGGCGAACGCGCGCGCGACGTCGCGCACGTCGACGGTGTGGATGCGACCATCGGTCGGCAGGGCGCTTTCGAAGTACAACGCATCGACGCTGAACGGCATCGCGTCCGGTTCCACGCTCATCACCCCGCCGAGGCGCAAGATGACCCACTCGAGATCCGCGGATCGGATGTGGCGTTCGGCTTCGGCCTTGTGAGCGCCGTAGAGGTCGGCCGGGTTGATCGGCGAATCCGGGCGTAGCAGCTCGGCGTGGCGGTGGGGGTTGCGCGCGCCGTAGACGGCGTTGCTGGACGCCTGGATGAACCGCACCGGATGGGGCCGCGATTGCGCCGCGCGCAGCAACGAGACTGTCGCGTCGACGTTGACACGACGGCCCAGCGCGGGCTGGCGATAAATTCCCGGCGGAATCACCGCGGCCAGGTGAACGATGGCGGAGGGCGACGTGTCGGCGAGCAGGCGATCAACCTGAGCCGGGTCGGTCAGATCGGCCCAGTGCGCCTCGGCGCCCACCGGCAGCGAGTTCGCGGCCTTGCGCTGGGCGGCGGTGCCGAGGTCAGCCGCGCCGACCCGATGGCCGTCGGCAACCAGTCGCCGCACCGTCTGGGACCCGACGAGGCCGAAACCCCCAGTAACCAGAACCTTTTCGGACATGCTCCCCCACTGCTCGCTCGCTCCCCAGCAAACGGATATGACATTCTCCTAAATGGAGAGTAACATATGCTAGCCAGGGGTCCAGGTTTGAGGCCGGCGTCACACCGGCAACAAATAGCAAAGAGCGCAGAACAGACAGCGGGGAGCCATGACGGGCAACGGTGTGGACGCGGCGGACAACCACGAAACCGCCAAATGGGACCCGGCCTTCACCGAACAGGTCACCAGAGTGCTCGGGCCGGCCATCAAACGGTACTACCGGGCCGAGGTGCGACACATCGACAACGTCCCGCCCTCGGGTGGCGCCCTGGTGGTGTCCAACCACTCGGGGGGGATGCTGACCCCGGACGTGCTGATCTTCTCCCCCGCCTTCTACGAACACTTCGGCTACGACCGGCCGGTGTACACCCTCGGCCACTACGGCCTGTTCATCGGCCCGTTGGACGGCTGGCTGCGCCGGCTCGGGGTCATCGAGGCCAGCCGCGAAAACGCCGCCACCGCCCTGCATTCCGGCGCGGTGGTACTGGTGTTCCCGGGCGGCGACTACGACTCCTACCGGCCGACCTTCAGCGCGAACACGATCGACTTCAATGGCCGCACCGGATACGTGCGGACCGCCATCGAAGCCGGGGTGCCCATCGTGCCGACGGTGTCCATCGGCGCCCAGGAGACCCAGCTGTTCCTCACCCGGGGCAACTGGTTCGCCCGCAAGCTGGGGCTAACCAAGGCGCGGATGGACATCCTGCCGATCAGCGTCGGGTTCCCGTTCGGGCTCAGTGTGATCTTCCCGCCCAACGTGCCCCTGCCGGCAAAGATCGTCACCGAGGTTCTGGAGCCGATCGACATCACCGCCCAGTTTGGCGACGACCCCGACGTCGACGAGGTCGACGCCCACGTACGCGCCGTCATGGAGGCCGCGCTCAAGCGGCTGGCCGGGCAGCGCCGGTTCCCGATCCTGGGCTGACGGCGCCCGGGGCCGCTGGAGGTGACCTGTGAAGCGACTCAACGGCATGGACGCGATGCTGCTCTACAGCGAGACGCCCAACCTGCACACCCACACCCTCAAGGTGGCCGTCATCGACCCGACCGACGCCGACGGCGAATTCGGATTCGAGGCCTTCCGCCGCCACGTGCGTCGCCGGCTCCATCTGCTGGAACCGTTGCGCTACAAGCTCGTTGACATCCCGTGGCATCTGCATCACCCGATGTGGCAGGAGAATTGCGAGGTCGACCTCGACTATCACCTGCGCCGGGTGCGGGTGCCCGCCCCGGGTGGGCGGCGCGAGCTCGATCAGGTGATCGGCGAGGTGGCATCCACCCCCCTGGACCGCAGTCGTCCGCTGTGGGAGTTTCATTTCGCCGAGGGGCTGGCCGGTGGGCGATTCGCCCTGATCGGCAAGGTTCACCACGCGCTGGCCGACGGAGTCGCCTCGGTCAACCTGCTGGCCCGCGCGATGGACCTGCGCGACGGGCGCACCGACGAGCGCGACAACGACGAAGCCGGCGTCACGATGTCCAGTGCCGAGCTGGTGCGCGCGGCGGCGCGCGACCACGTCCGCCAGATCGGTGAACTGCCCGGGCTGCTCAGGGACGCGGCGGTCGGGATGATGCGGGTGCGCCGCCGGTCCCGCGAGCGCGGCGATCACCCCGACCTGGCCGACGCGTTCGACGCACCGCCGACCTTCCTCAACCACGTCGTCTCGCCGCGGCGCTGGTTCGCCAGTGCCTCGTTGTCGCTGCCCGAGGTCAAGGCGACGGCAAAAGCCTTGGGCATCACGGTGAACGACGTGGTGCTGGCGATGGCGACCGGCGGGTTGCGCACGCTGCTGCTGGCCTATGACGGCGCGGCCGATCGCCCCATCATCGCCTCGGTGCCGACGGCCACCGACAAGTCGGACCGGATCACCGGTAACGAGATCAGCGGGCTGATGATCTCGCTGCCGGTCCACGTCGCCGACCCGGTGGAACGGGCCCGACTGGTCGCCCTGGCCACCAAGATCGCCAAGGAGGACCACGAAGTCCTGGGTCCGGAGCTGTACGGGAAGATGATGGCCTACCTGCCGACCGCGTTGGCGCCCGCCGCGTTTCGATGGCTGGGCCTGCGTGACGCGCCGAACAAGCTGATGAACGTCGCGGTGTCCAGCGTGGTGGGCCCGCGCGAACGGGGCCACTTCGGTGGCGCGGCCGTCAGCGAGATCTACTCCACCGGCGTGCTGTCTCCCGGCGCCCCGGTCAACATCACCGTGTGGAGTTACGTGGACCGGCTCGGCGTCGCGGTGCTCACCGACGATCAAACTTTCCACGACCCGCACGAGGCCACCGACGCCATCGGCGCGTCCTTTGCCGAATTACGCGATGCCGCAGGCGTTTCCGCTCAGCCGGCGAGCACGCCGTCGAGCACCGAATAGAACAGGCCCAGGCCGTCATCCGACGGCCCGGTCAGCGCTTCGATGGCGTGCTCGGGATGCGGCATCAGACCCACCACGCGTCCGTTGGCGGAGCTCACCCCGGCGATGTCGTGCAGCGAGCCGTTGGCGTTTTCGTGGTAGCGGAACACCACCCGCCCCTCGCCCTCGAGCTCCTCGATCACCTCGGCGGGCGCCACGTAGCGTCCCTCGCCGGATTTCAGCGGGACCAGTAGGTCGGCGTCGGGCTCGAAGCGCGACGTCCACGCCGTCGAGGTCGAAGCCACCCGCAGCCACACGTCGCGGCAGATGAAGTGCAGACCCACGTTGCGCGTCAGCGCCCCGGGCAACAGCCCCGCCTCGCAGAGCACCTGAAAACCGTTGCAAATGC
The DNA here is from genome assembly GCF_001673055.1 of Mycobacterium sp. 1245801.1. Classification (NCBI taxonomy): domain Bacteria; kingdom Bacillati; phylum Actinomycetota; class Actinomycetes; order Mycobacteriales; family Mycobacteriaceae; genus Mycobacterium; species Mycobacterium sp. 1245801.1. Next base: position 6,512 of record NZ_LZKY01000199.1, on the reverse strand, counting down.
CCAACACCGGCAGGCCACCCCGTGCGGCCTCCACCACCTCGGTCATCACCGGGGCGAACCTGGCGATCGCACCGGCCCGCAGATAGTCGCCGTAGGAGAAACCGCCGGGCACCACCACGGCGTCGACGCTCTTGAGATCGGCGTCGGCGTGCCAGAGGCTGACCGGCTCCGCCCCGACGCGGCGCGCGGCCCGGGCGGCGTCGACGTCGTCGAGCGTGCCGGGAAAGGTAATGATGCCGATGCGTGCCGTCACTGTGTCTCCCGGCTGATGGTCCAGTCTTCGATCACGGTGTTCGCCAGCAGCGATTCCGCAATCTCGGCGAGCGCCGAATCATCGACGCTGTCGTCGACTTCGAGCTCAAAACGTTTGCCCTGCCGCACTTCCGAGATTCCCGGATGTCCGAGGCGACCGAGCGCACCGACAATCGCCTGACCCTGCGGGTCGAGAATCTCCGCTTTGGGCATCACGCTCACGATCACCCGGGCCACCGGCGGTCCTCCTGAGAAGTTGGCGTTTCGGCGCCAACTCTACCGGCGAAAGCGCAGCTCGGGGTTACGGGCACGAGGCAATGTAGGCCTCGCACAGCGGTGCGCTCATCGCGCCCAGCACCGCATCGTCGCCCATGGCCGGCCAGGACACTTGCGGCGGCGCCGTTGACCAGAGCGTGACCTCGCTGATCGTGCTGCTGGCCGGGTGGGCGAACAGATAGGTGTGCATCACCACCGGGCCGCTGATCACGGCGGCCATCCGGGTCGTTTCGTCGCTGGTCAGCGACGGAGACTCCTGCGGTGCGCGCTGCTGGCAGGCCCGCAGCGCGGCGACGGCATTGCTGAATGCCGTGGCCACGGTCGCACCACCGCGAGCGGTGTCCCCACGCCAGTGCAGGACCTGGGCCTGCAGTTGCCACTGCCCGTCGGGATGCTGGACCGTCGCGCGAGCCGCGACGGCCGAGTCGCGGGGGTCCTGCGGCATCGCCGGCGCCGCGCACAGCTCCTCGAACCGGAAATGGGGCCCCGGCGCCGAACCGGTCGTCTGCACCGCCTGGCCGGCCAGCGCGGGCCAGTGATACACCGCGTCCAGCGGCACGGCGTGCTGATCGATCCACGCGGTGTTCGGGATCCGGTCGCACAGCCCCGGGCAAGTCTCGGGTTCGGCGTGCGCAGGAATGACGACCACCAGAGCAACCGCGAAACCGCCGGCGACCAGCATCGTGGCCAGGATCACGCGCATCGGCAGCTTGTCCATCAAGGCACAATCGTAGATATGCAACTGACGCATTTCGGCCATTCGTGCCTACTTGCCGAGTTCGACCACACCCGCCTGCTCTTCGACCCCGGTACCTTCGCGCACGGCTTCGAGGGAATCACCGGCTTGACCGCCATCTTGATCACCCATCAGCATCCCGACCACGTCGATGCCAAACGGCTGCCGGCGTTGCTCGAGGGTAACCCGGACGCGGCGCTTTACGCGGACCCACAGACCACCGCGCAACTGGGCGCGCCCTGCCGGGAGGTCCATGTCGGCGACGAGCTGCACATCGGTGAGCTGACCGTCCGCGCCGCCGGCGGCAAGCACGCGGTCATCCACCCGGAAATCCCTGTGATAGAGAACATTTCGTTCTTGGTGGGCGACGCCGACCATCGCGCCAGGTTGATGCATCCCGGGGACGCGCTGTTCGTGCCTGACGAGCCGGTGGACGTCTTGGCGACGCCCGCGGCCGCGCCGTGGATGAAGGTGTCCGAGGCGGTCGATTACTTGCGCGCGGTGGCCCCCCAGCGCGCCGTCCCGATTCACCAGGGGATCATCGCCCCGGACGCGCGGGGCATCTACTACGGCCGGCTCACCGAGATGACCAGCACCGACTTCCAGGTGCTCCCCGAAGAAGACGCCGTCACGTTCTAGCGGCCGGTTGGCGCCGCCCCGCTAGGTGATGTCGTCGGCGGCGCCGTGGCCGGCGGCGCGGCCGGAGAAGATGCAGCCGCCCAGGAAGGTGCCCTCCAGCGCGCGGTAGCCGTGCACGCCGCCGCCCCCGAATCCGGCCACCTCGCCGGCGGCGTACAGCCCGGTCAGGGGCGTGCCGTCGGCCTTCAGCACCCGCGAGGCCAGGTCGGTTTCGATGCCGCCCAATGTTTTTCTGGTCAGGATGTGCAGCTTGACCGCGATCATCGGCCCCGCCTTGGGATCGGTCAGCCGGTGCGGGGCCACCACCCGTCCCAGCCGATCACCCAGATAGGTTCGGGCGGCGCGGATCGCCGTGATCTGTCCATCCTTGCTGTACTTGTTGGCGACCTCCCGGTCCCGCGCCGTGACCTCGGCCTCCACCGTCGCGTAGTCCAGCGGCTGCACATCGGGCAGCTTGTTCATCGCGGACACCAAGTCGCGCAATGAGTTCGCGCTGACGAAGTCCACGCCCCGGTCGACAAACGCCTGGACCGGTCCGGGCGGCCCGGAACTGGCCCGGTTGCGCAGCAGCTCCTTTATGCTCTGCCCGGTCAGATCGGGATTCTGCTCCTGGCCGGAGAGCGCGAACTCCTTCTCAATGATCTTGGCGTTCAACACAAACCAGGTGTAGTCGAACCCCGATTGGGTGATGTATTCCAAGGTGCCCAGCGTGTCGAAGCCCGGATACAGCGGCACCGGCAACCGATTGCCGTTCGCATCGAGCCACAGCGACGACGGGCCGGGGATGATGCGGATGCCGTGCAGCGGCCAGATCGGGTCATAGTTGGTGATGCCCTCGACGTAGTGCCACATGCGGTCGGGGTTGATCACCCGCGCCCCGGCCCGCTGCGCAATGCCAATCATTCGGCCGTCGACATGGGCCGGCACCCCGCTCAGCAGTTGCTCGGGGACGCGGCCCATCCGCTTGGGCCAATTCTTGCGCACCAGTTCGTGATTGGCCCCGATGCCGCCACTGGTGACGATCACCGCGTCGGCACGAAATTCGAACTGTCCTAACGCTTTTCGCGACGACGCGACGCCCCTCGGCATGGCGGAGGGCTCCAGCACGGTGCCCCGCACGCCCGTCACCGCCTCACCCTCGACGATCAACTCGTCGACCTGATGGCGATGCGCGAACCGCACGGCTGAGCGGTCGCGCAACTGACGGGCGAAAATCTCCACCAACGCGGGCCCGGTACCCCAGGTGATGTGGAAGCGGGGAACCGAATTGCCGTGCCCCTGTGCGCCATACCCGCCGCGCTCCGCCCAGCCTACCAACGGGAAAAGCTTGAGCCCCCGCGAACGCAACCAACTGCGCTTCTCCCCCGCGGCGAAATCGACGTAGGCGTGCGCCCATTGGCGTGGCCAATAATCCTCGGGCCGGTCGAACGCCGCCGTGCCCAGCCAGTCCTGCAGCGCCAATTCATGGCTGTCGCGAATTCCCAACCGGCGCTGCTCGGGGCTGTCGACGAAGAACAGCCCACCGAAAGACCAGAACGCCTGCCCGCCCAGGTTGGCGCTGTTCTCCTGGTCGACGATGAGCACCCGCAAGCCGCGATCCACCAGTTCGCAAGCCGCGACCAGGCCGGCCAGTCCCGCCCCGACGACGATGGCATCGGCGTGGAACCCCGAAACCGAAGAATCGCTCATGTCGGACCAGGGTAGTGCCCCGACGAGCAGGTCAGGCGGTCGCTGCCTCAGGCGGCGTCGAGCACGGCCCTGGCCTGATCCCAGCGGTACACGCCGGGGGTGCAGCCGTGCATCAACGCCAGGTCGACCGCGTCCACCATCGCCTGCAGCGGCCCGGGTTTGCGAAGGTGACGAGCCGCGACCGCAACCCGCACAACGCCGCCGCGCCGAGCGATCCGTTCGGCCGACAGCACCACCATCCGGCACCACCACGGCTCGGTGAGGAATCCTTCGCCGATGCCGAGCACCCGGGCGCGCACGGTGCTGTGACGGACCAGGTCGGTAATCCCGTGCAGATCGGCCAGCAAGCGGAACCCGTTGTCCGGCAACGCTTTCACAACGCCAGGCGACACCACCCAGCCGGGTGCGGCGAACAGCCGGGTGCGCAGCCCGAGGTGCTCGAGCACCCGGTCGGCGGCCATCAATCGCAGGTTGGCCTCGTGCGCCCGCAGGATCGCGAATTCGCCGCGGCGCTTCTTCGTGACCGCGTCGTCGTAGCCGTGCAACACTATGGCGTCACCGCCCGCGCGACGGGTGGTCAGCCACTCGACGGTTCCCGGGTCGCGGTCGAGCCGGTAGTCGCCGGACAGGCGGGGAGCCACCAGTAACGACACCGGCACCTTGCGGGCATCCATTTGCGTGCAGAACGCCTCGACGTCGGGCAGGGTGCGTTCACCGATCCCCGAGACCGAGACGATCAATTTTCCAGACACACCAGCAGTTTGCCGATCCCAAGTGTCGGAACGGTGAAGGACACGCAGACAGCAGGCGATATGCAGGCGCCCATGCGTGCTCACTGATTTCGGCGGTAGGGCGAACCCGCGCAGGCCGCAAACGTCGGGCCAGGTGATCAGTTCGATATGCTAAGCAACGCCATGGATGAGGCGTCGTACGCGGCGGCAAAGACGCCGCCGTCCCACCACCCGACCGGGCAGCCGGGCGTCGAGGAACGGGTATATCCCGACAAGCTCGATGCCGCGCTGTTGCGGATCTCCGGCGTGTGCATCCTGGCCACGGTGATGGCGATCCTGGACGTCACGGTCGTCAGCGTCGCCCAACGAACCTTCATCGATCAGTTCGCGTCGTCGCAGGCCGTCGTGGCCTGGACGATGACCGGCTACACGCTCGCCCTGGCGACCGTGATCCCGATAACCGGGTGGGCCGCCGACCGGTTCGGCACCAAGCGCCTCTTCATCGGTTCGGTGGTGGCCTTCATCCTGGGCTCGTTGCTGTGCGCGATCGCGTCGAACATCTTGCAGCTCATCGTCTTTCGGATGGTACAGGGAATCGGCGGCGGCATGCTGCTGCCGTTGGGATTCATGATCTTGACCCGCGAAGCGGGCCCGGGCCGGCTGGGGCGCCTGATGTCGATCCTGAGCATCCCGATGCTGCTCGCCCCGATCGGCGGGCCGATCCTGGGCGGCTGGCTGATCGACACCTCGAGCTGGCGGTGGATCTTTCTGATCAACGTGCCGATCGGATTTCTCACGGTCGCACTCGCCGCCATCGTGTTCCCGCGCGATCATCCCGCGCGCTCGGAAACCTTCGACGCCATCGGCGTGCTGCTGCTGTCGCCGGGCCTGGCGATGTTCCTGTTCGCGGTGTCCTCCGTCCCGGGCCGGGGCACCGTGGCCGACCGCCACGTGGTGATACCGGCGACGATCGGCCTGGCGTTGATCGCGGGCTTCGTCGCGCACGCCTGGCGGCACGCCGATCATCCCCTGATCGACCTGCGGCTGTTCCGCAATCCCGTGCTCACCCACGCCAACGTGACGATGCTGGTGTTCGCCGGGGCGTTCTTCGGCGCCGGCCTGCTGCTGCCGAGCTATTTTCAACAGGTGCTGCACCACACGCCGATGCAGGCGGGCGTGCACATGATCCCCCAGGGGCTGGGCGCCATGCTGACCATGCGGCTGACCGGTCCGCTGGTGGACCGGCAGGGCCCCGGCAAGATCGTGCTGGTCGGCATCGCGCTGATCACCGTCGGCCTGAGCGCCTTCGCCTTCGGGGTGGCCACCCAGGCCCACTATCTGCCGACGCTGCTGGTCGGGCTGGCGATCATGGGCCTGGGCATGGGCTGCACCATGATGCCGCTGTCGGTGGCCTCGGTGCAGGCGCTGGCGCCCCACCAGATCGCCCGGGGAACGACGCTGATGAGCGTCAGCCACCAGGTGGGCGGCTCGGTGGGAACGGCGCTGATGTCGATGATCCTGACGAATCAGTTCAATCGGAGCCCCGACATCCGCGCAGCAAACAAGCTCGCCGCGCTGAACCAGAAGGCGGCGGTCGACGGGGTGCCGGTCGACCAGACCGCGATACCCCGTGCGGCGCTCGCCCCGGACTTTTGGAGCAATGTGGCTCACGACCTTTCCCACGCGTATACGGCGGTATTCGTGATTGCCGTCGTGCTGGTGGTTTGCACCTTCATTCCGGCGTGGTTTCTGCCCAAAAAACCCGCGAGCGAAACCGCCGGCGAATAAGCTGTTCGCCCAGGTAGGACCGCCACCAGCCCGTTTATCGCTTAACCACGGTCGCGACGCAATCCGCGCGCCGCGAATTACACCCGTGCGAATAGGCGAATACGGGTAAAAACGCTTCAGCCGGGGCAACCCTGTGGATATGCTCAGCGGCGCCATGCAGAAGACCCGTTCCGCAGCCTTCAACGTCCCGTTGCCCACCGCTCCGGGGCCGTCGCTGCGCGCCGACGAATACCCCGACAAGCTGGACGCGGCGCTGTTCCGGATCGCCGGGGTGTGTGGGCTCGCCTGCATCATGGCGGTCCTCGACAGCACCGTCGTCGCCGTCGCGCAGCGCACCTTCATCGCGCAGTTCGGGTCCACGCAGGCCGTCGTCTCATGGACGATCGCCGGCTACATGCTCG
>NZ_LZKY01000198.1:0-716 GCF_001673055.1 Mycobacterium sp. 1245801.1 | reverse complement strand
CACCATGCCCTAGCCATCATCGATTGCCTTCTGAGCAAGGCCTGTGAGTCGCCGCAGGTGACCCACACTGGCGCGATACCCGATCGCATCGGCATCCGGCAATTGCGAATCGATCTCGGCAACTACATCGACCGCGTCGCGGCCGGCGAAACCATCGACGTGACCCGCCGCGGACGGGTCGTGGCGCGCCTGCAGCAGCCCACGAACTGACGGCGGCCACCCGAGCCAGCTCTTCACAGCAATAGCCAGCCAAACTTCGCGCCGCAAACACCCCGTGTGAACGGTGAGGGAACGGATCCCCACGACCTGCGCTCGACAGGCCGGAAAAGCCAGCACGACTAGGGCATCGACAGCTTGGTCAGACCGGTTAGCTCGTCGCCTCGCGTAAGCGTTTCAAGCTAACGCGCCGGGGCGGCGTCGTCGCGCGTTCGCCCGGTTTCCGCCCCTTCGAGGTATTGTCGGTTGCATCGCGTCTTTTGTCGGCCCGTGTGCGCTTCGGCTTATTAGCGGGTGTGGGGGGCGGTGTTGGGCGGAAACTGTATAAGAGCTTATCGATGACAGTCAGGGCTTCGTGCCGAGCTGTGACGGGATCGTCGGATTCTGCGATCGTAAAACACATTTCAGCCAATGCGCCGCGCATGGTGGCGCGCTGTTACGGGATCGACGGATTGGGCGATTTCCCAAGAAAGTTCGTTCAATGCGCCGCGCAGGGTGGC
>NZ_LZKY01000197.1:0-910 GCF_001673055.1 Mycobacterium sp. 1245801.1 | reverse complement strand
CACGCACTCATAGCCCTAGCAGCAGGGTTATGGGTGCGGCGAACCACCTGGTTCTACAAGTGGGAAAGTGCCGCCACCGTTAACCTCGCCGGCATCCTGGTCGGTCTCGTCTGCATGATGCCTTTCGCTACGCCGACGTTCGATTGTTTGCACCGCGTCACCGGGGTTTGGAACCTTGAGGACATGGTCGGCCACATCGCATCCCTGACCGGGATCACCGTGTTCGCGTACGTCACGCTCAACCGCCTTGAGTTGACGAACGCGGCCCAGTGGCGGCACTGGCGGCTCGAGCTGCCCGCCACGTTCGTGCTGCCCACCCTGGTCGGCCTGTTCGTGCCGGGATCGCCCGACCGCCACGTGCGCGACTTGTTCACCGAGCCGCCGAACGCCTGGCTCGCCGCCTACTGGGTGGTGCTGTCCGGGGCGGCGTTGTGGGTGCTCGGGCATCTGCTGTGGGCGTTGGCAATCATTGCGCGCTACGACGCCGATTCGTCGACCATGGCGAAAATCTATCTCGCTGCGGTGTCGGTGAACTGCTGGGCTGTCGTCGCGAAGCTACTGTCGATGGCCCTGCCGGGTTTGGGGTTGGAAACCGCCGCTTGGGTATTGATCTGCGTGTCCACGGTGGGGTATGTGTTGGCCGCGATGTACGGGATGCGGCAGATTAAGCGGTGGTTGGCGTGGCCGCCGCCGCCGCCGAAGCAGAAGCAGTGGGTGCCGCCGGCGCCCCCGGATGGGGCTGTGGCCTGAGCCGAGAACGAACTCTTATGTCACCTTCGCGCGTTCCTGGCGCACCGGGCAGTCGATGTCGTGACCGCTGGTGCACCACACAAGCGGGTGCCCGTGACAGTTGGCGCAATAGCAATTGCACACGGTTTCTCCTTGCCGATAACTTGGGGGATTTACGTCA
>NZ_LZKY01000196.1:0-806 GCF_001673055.1 Mycobacterium sp. 1245801.1 | reverse complement strand
ACCAAGCGAGAGGCCGACGCGGGCAAGATCGGCAACGATTGGCCGTTGGGGCGCACCGGGGCATGGTGCAGCGTGGCCAACGGAAGCCCGTGGTGTTCAGCGACATTGGCCGCGATCTCCTGGTAAGTCTGACCGGCGAGCACCAGGTCGGCTCCGTCCGCCAGTGACGTCAGTGTCTCGTTCATCTGCACCCAGGCCCCAGTGCTGACTTTCCACAGCTCGCGTCCCCACTCCGATAGGTCACGCATTCTCCAGAACGTGCTGAACACGGAGGTAAAAAAGTTGCGGAACACGTCCAGCCATACCCGTGTCTCCGCTCCGTAGGGCACCGCGGTAAGCCCGGCCGATTCCGCGAAGTCAACCAGGTCGGGCGGGACCGCGATGCACACGTCGTGCCCTCGGCGCTGCAGCTCACGGCCGACTACAACCGACGGCTCGATATCGCCTCGAGTCCCGTAGCTCGCCAACACAAATCTCATTGCGGATCTCAAACTTTCGGTTGTCGCGCCGCCCGGCGACGTATCGTTCCCGAACCGAGCCAAATGCCGACGACGCGGGTCGACGTACCCACGGCCGGCCACAGCCCCGGTGCCCACATCTCCGGTAGAGCCAGAGCCTAGACATGGCTCCGCGGCGACGGCAGGTTTCGGCGTCCGCCGCCCACATTGCCAACGGGTTCCGTGAGTCAGCGCAACTCGCTGAACTAGCACTGGGTGTCCGGTTATGCTGCGGTCGTCTGGGCCGAGGGCGTGGGCCGCCGCTTGCAATCCGACGATGCGCCAGGGAATCGAACAGTCATGACCGCG
>NZ_LZKY01000195.1:0-1108 GCF_001673055.1 Mycobacterium sp. 1245801.1 | reverse complement strand
GGGTGGGGTTGGAAGGGTGTGTACCACCACCAGTCGGCGCGTTCGCCGATCGGTCCCGGACACGGCGCCACCGCAGGCGGGGGCCCCGTGGGTGGGCGCGCCAGCGATCCCGGGCTCAGCACTCGGCCTTCCTCGTCGCGGACCACGAGTGCGTGTGCGGGTCCGCTGATGGCGAGGACACCGCGATGATGTGACCGGTGATGGTAGGGACAGACCAGCACCAGGTTGGCCAACTCGGTCGGGCCGCCGTCTTCCCAGTGCCGCAGGTGATGGGCGTGCAGACCACGGGTGGCACCACAACCCGGCACCACACAGGTGCGGTCGCGGTACTCCAGCGCGCGGCGCAGCCGCCGGTTGATCACCCGCGTCGCCCGCCCGGCACCGATGACCTGTCCGTGACGCTCGAACCACACTTCACACGTGGCATCACAGCTCAGGTATTGGCGGTCGGCATCGGTAAGCAGCGGACCCAGATGCAGTGCCGCAGCGCGCTGCTCAACATCGACATGCACCACCACGGTGGTGTGCTGCCCGTGCGGGCGCCGCGCCGCCTCGACATCCCAGCCGGCCTCGACCAGCCGCATGAACGCCTCGACCGTGCCCGGCAACGGCGGCCGCTGATCACCCGCGCCGGTGGCCTGATCGTGTTCCACTCGGCGATCAGCGCCTCACGATGCGACGCCAAGGCCGCGTCGAACTTCGCCGCATCGAGGTGAGGGAGCGTGATCCGGTAACAGCTGCCGTGCTCGGTGCTGGTCGTGGTGATCGAGCGTTCGGGCTCGCGCTGCGGTTCGGGGTCCGGTCGCGGTTCCAGCTTGATCGCGGTACGCAACTGGTTCACCGTCGCCACCGCGGCAAGCTCGGCGTAATGCTCATCAGAACCCTCGCCAGCCCGCGCCGCGATCACCCCAACCTGGTCCAGCGACAGCCGGCCCTCCCGCATGCCCTGAGCGCAGCGCGGAAACTCCTCAAGCCGGCTCGCAATCGTGGCGATCGTGCGCGCATTTGCCGACGAACACCCCGTCTTCCAAGCCACCAACGCCGGCACCGACCGCGCCCCGGTCATCCCGCACAACTCGTCGCGATCGATCTCGGCCACGATCTCCAC
>NZ_LZKY01000194.1:0-938 GCF_001673055.1 Mycobacterium sp. 1245801.1 | reverse complement strand
ATCGGTTGGCGCATGGGCTGGTTGACCGCGGGGTAGGCCCAGGCGGGTTGGTGGGGTTGTTGTGTTCGCGGTCGGCCGAGGCGATCGTCGCGATGTTGGCGGTGCTTAAGGCGGGGGCGGCTTATGTTCCGATCGACCCTGCGGTGCCGGCGGCGCGCATGGAGTTCCTGTTGGCTGATGCCGCGCCGGTGGTGGTGTTGACGACGGCAGGGCTGGGCGAGCGGCTGGACGGGTTCGACGTGGTGGTGATCGACCTTGGTGAGCTGGCTGTCGGTGCTGGGCCCGTGAGTGCGCTGCCCGTGCCAGATCCGGGTGATGTCGCGTACCTGATCTATACCTCGGGTACTACGGGTGTTCCCAAAGGTGTTGCGGTGACCCATCACAACGTTACTGAGCTGATGGCGTCCCTGGCTGCTCGAGTGCCGGTTGGTGCGGGTCAGGTGTGGTCACAGTGGCATTCCTACAGCTTTGACATTTCGGGCTGGGAGATTTGGGGCGCGTTGCTCAATGGCAGCCGGTTGGTGGTGATTCCCGATGCGGTGGTGGGTTCCCCGGATGAGTTGCACGCGTTGGTGATAGCCGAGCGAGTCAGTGTGCTCAGTCAAACCCCGTCCGCCTTGAGCGTGTTGTCTCCGCGGGGTTTGGAGTCGGTGACCGTGCTGGTCGGCGGTGAGGCCTGCCCGGCCGAGGTGGTGGGTCAGTGGGCGGCGGCTGGGCGGGTGCTGATCAATCAGTACGGTCCGACCGAGACCACGATGTGGGTGGCGATGAGTGCGCCGTTGGCCCCGGGTGCGGCTGTGGTGCCCATCGGGTCACCGGTGCCCGGGGCGGCGCTGTTTGTGCTGGACCAGTGGTTGCATCCGGTGCCGGTGGGGGTGGTTGGTGAGTTGTATGTGGCCGGTGCTGGTGTGGGGGTGGGGTATTGGCGACGTGCGTCG
>NZ_LZKY01000193.1:0-83845 GCF_001673055.1 Mycobacterium sp. 1245801.1 | reverse complement strand
GCCGTGTCCGGGACCGATCGGCGAACGCGCCGACTGGTGGTGGTACACACCCTTCCAACCCCACCCACCACCGACAATTAACTAGGTGCCCCACCGCCGCCGATCATGACCAGCAACGGCCCCAACCTCAAACAGGTTGGAGCATCAGAGAATCAACGCGGACCGAGTCCCGGCACGATGTCGCCCAGGCTGAACGTCGCCGGCTGTTCGAGCTGTTCGTAGGTGCACGAGCGTGGGTCGCGGTCCGGGCGCCACCGGTTGAACTGCGCGGTATGACGAAACCGCCGGCCTTCCATATGGTCATAGCGGACCTCGACCACCCGTTCGGGCCGCAGCGGCACGAACGACAGATCCTTGCCGGCGTTCCAGCGGGAAAATTCGTTCTTCCGAGGCGTCCGTTCGCCGGCTTCGTGCGCGGCCCAATTCCACGGGTGGCCATCGAAATCGGTGACGAGCGACTGTAATTCGCTGAACAGCCGCCGCCGCTCGGCCATCGGGAACGCACCGATCACCCCGACGGACGCCAGTTGGCCGTCATCTTGATACAGACCCAACAACAACGAACCGATCGCGTCGGCACCGGACTTGTGCACCCGATAACCGGCGACCACACAGTCGGCGGTCCGCTCGTGCTTGATCTTGAACATGATCCGCTTGTCCGGCTGATACGTGATGTCCAGCGGCTTGGCGATCACGCCGTCGAGGCCGGCGCCCTCGAATTCGTTGAACCAGCGCTGCGCGGTGTCCAGATCGGTCGTCGCCGGCGTGACGTGGATCATGCGGCCCGGCCGGGCCGCTGAAGACACAGCGTCGATCAGGGCGGCGCGCCGCTCGGTGAAGGGTCGCCGTGTGTAGTCGTCGTCGCCGAGGGCGAGTAAGTCGAACGCTATGAAGGACGCTGGCGTGGTCTGTGCGAGCATGCGCACCCGCGAATCCGCCGGATGAATCCGTTGTTGCAGCGCCTCGAAATCTAGGCCCCGGTCGGTGGCGATGACGATCTCACCGTCGATCACGCAGCGCTGCGGCAGCTCGGCCCTCACCGCGGCGACCAGCTCGGGGAAGTAGCGGGTCATCGGCCGTTCATTGCGACTGCCCAGCTCGACCTGGTCGTGGTCGCGAAAGCAGATCGACCTGAAGCCGTCCCACTTGGGCTCGTAGGACGCATCGGCGGGAATCGAGCGCACCGACTTCGCCAGCATCGGCGACACCGGCGGCATGACAGGGAGGTCCATAGCCTGATTGTGCTGGAATCGGAGGTATGGCTGCTGCAGAAGAGCTCGACGTCGACGGCATAGCGGTGCGGCTGACCAATCCGGACAAGGTGTATTTCCCCAAACTGGGATCGAAAGGCACCAAGCGGCACCTGGTGGATTACTACCGTGCCGTGGCGGGTGGTCCGATGCTCGACGCGCTGCGCGACCGGCCCACCCACCTGCAGCGGTTCCCGGACGGCGTGGACGGCGAGGAGATCTACCAGAAGCGGATCCCGCAGCACCATCCCGACTACCTGCAGACGTGCCGGGTGACCTTTCCGTCGGGGCGGACCGCCGACGCGCTGAAGGTCACCCATCCGGCGGCTGTCGTGTGGGCGGCGCAGATGGGCACGGTCACCCTGCACCCATGGCAGGTGCGCTGCCCGGACACCGACCACCCCGACGAACTGCGCATCGATCTGGATCCGCAGCCCGGCGTCGCCTTCGACCAGGCGCGCACGGTCGCGGTCGACGTGCTGCGGCCGCTGCTCGACGAACTGGGGCTGGCGGGATACCCGAAGACATCGGGCGGTCGCGGTATCCACGTGTTCCTGAGGATCGCGACCGATTGGGACTTCATCGAGGTACGCCGTGCCGGCATCGCCTTGGCCCGCGAGGTCGAGCGCCGTGCGCCCGATGCCGTCACCACCTCCTGGTGGAAGGAAGAACGTGGCGAGCGCATCTTCATCGACTTCAACCAGAACGCCCGGGACCGCACCATGGCGTCGGCGTATTCGGTGCGACGCACGCCGATCGCGACCGTTTCGATGCCACTGACATGGGACGAGCTGGCCGACGCCGAGCCGGACGATTACACCATGGCGACCGTGCCCGATCTAATCAAGGGCCGGGAAGACCCTTGGGCCGCAATGGATGATGCGGCCCAATCGATCGCTGCCCTATTGGAAATGGCCGACGCCGACGAGGCGCGCGGGCTGGGGGACATGCCGTATCCGCCGAACTACCCGAAAATGCCCGGCGAGCCCAAACGCGTTCAGCCCAGCCGGGATCGAGATCTCAAAAACGAGAAGGACTAGCCGAAACGCGCGGACTTTCCTCGGCCGCGTTTTACCGTCCCGCGCCGCTGCGCCCAAGTGAGGATCTCAACGCTATCACTCGGGGCGTCCACGCAAAAGGCATTGCATTGCGCCGCAGTGGCTTGAGCCGATTTGTCACGGTGACAACTTGGAACTTCAATCCCGTGATGCCAACCGGATTCAAACCGCACGAATTCCCGTACCCGATCCGTCAAGGCGTCGGGGCCAACGGCTTTGAACCTTTTGGCCGAGGAGAATAGTTTACCGCCATCGCGTGCAAAGGCCACCCAAGCAATTCGCGACGAGCGTGCGCGCCCCGAATAGAACCGATGGCGCCGGCAAACCCTTGCGGCCCAGCGTTTTTCGTGCCACCGGGGATCGGCTCATGCTGTCACGTTCCTATCCGCCAGGCCGGCGCGTAGCGGAATTTGACCGTGCGAATGCGGACACCCAATGCCATGGAGAAACTACTCGACAGGCCCAGGAAACGGGCCCTACCACGCAATGGACGCGGGGGTGATCCAGACCCTGCCGGTAGCCCGGCAGACCTACATCGTGCAGGTCAGATTGGGTCCGCAATCGATTGTTATCGGCGTCGTGCAGCCGGAAGCCGTGATGGCGGTGAAGGTGAGGATCAAACCAAGAACAACTTTGTATTTCAGACCAGACATGACCACTCCGTCCGTAGGAGAAATCTGACGCCCGAGAGTAGGAATATTACGCGCCGCGCCCTCGTATGAGTATGGGAATGAGTAATTTTCATTCAATTACTTCACCTGACTGAAAGCCGTCGAGTAGCGGTCGTCAATTTGGGCCGTCTTACGGCGCCAGTTCAGAAAGTTACCGCCAAAGTCGAGTTCTGCTGTGCCGCAAAGGGGTACTTGAATGCCGATCGGCGCCGTGGCGCAAACGTGTTGGCTAAAAACAGGATATTAACTCGTTTTAACGGCAGAAATCGGACTTTCAGTACGGAATTCCTCACGAGGCTCAACTGCGGGTACGAAATCTCGTTCCGTAGGCTCAGGTGCTATGTCGGTGGCAGCTCGGTTATGCACCGTGACATTCGCGTTGCTGCTGTCGACAATTCCCGTCGCCGGCGCGGCCGCCGCGGAGCCGGCCGCGCCGGTGACGAAACAAATCGGCGAAAGATTGGTCGGCTGGGACACCTATCGGCGGCTCGATCGGCTGCCGTATTTGCACCCCGGCTCGCAGACTCTGCAGGTATCCAGCTTCGATCGCAGTGGCGGCGATTACGACATATCGACGGGCAATCGCAACGGCAGCGGCGGGTGCTTGGCGCCGGGAGGCGCCGGCTGCGTCATCGCGGAGGATCACGGTGCCGGAGAGATCGAATCGATCTGGTTGACCCGCGACGGCGGCAATCTTCGCGCACTCGGAAACATCCGCATCGAGCTGGACGGGCAGACCGTGGTCGACACCCCGCTGCAATCGTTGGTCGACGGCAACCTGGGGGCACCGTTCGTGTGGCCGCTGGTCGCCAACGCCGCTCAATCGCCGGGAGGCGACTACATCAAGGTGCCGATGCCGTATCGGCGTTCGATGCGGGTCAGCGTCACATCCCATTTGGAGTACTACCACGTCGACTATCGGCAGTTTCCCAACGCCGACGGGGTCGACACCTTTTCACCGACCGACCCCGCGCTCGACGTGCTGGACATGCTGCGAGCCGCCGGTACGGCCGACCCCAAACCGGCCGCCACGGTTGCCGCGCACACCAATCGGGTCATCGAGCTGGCCCCCAGCGCCGGACAAACCATCGCCGAAACGACTGGCCCGGCGACTGTTTCGGCACTGCGGCTGCAGCTGCCCGAGCCGGCGACTGCGCAGCTGACCACCTTGCGGCTACAGATCGAGTTCGACGGCCGGACCATGGTGGACTCCCCATTAGGTGAGTTCTTCGGCGCCGGGCTGGGGGCCAACCCCGTGCGATCGCTGATGTTCGCCACCACTGCGCAGCACGATGGATCACTGCTGCTATGCGCTTGGTGGCCAATGCCTTTCGCGCAGTCAGCGCGCGTAACACTGGTCAACGCGGGCGCGGATGTGGTGTCGGGGATAGACAGCGACGTCGCCACCACTCCCGATGCCCAGTGGGCGCCCGCGCTGAGCAGCGGCCGAGCCGGCTACTTCACCGCGCGCTCGCATGCCGGGCCGACGGCACTCGGCCAGGACTGGTTGTTCGCCGAGGAACAGGGACGCGGCAAATTCGTCGGTGTCAGCCAGACCATCCGCGGCAATCGAACCAAAACGGCGTTCAGTGACGATGCCCCTTACTTTCTCGAGGGTGCCGAGCGGGTCTACACCGACGGCGCCGCGTCCCCGCAGTGGTACGGCACCGGCACCGAGGACCTGTATGAGGGCGGCTGGTACTTCAAGGGCGGCACCCACTTCAGCGACCCCCTCAACGGCCAGCCCGATCAACGCACCGCCGCCGGTGGTTGCGCCGACTATTGCGTCGCCGTCTACCGGATCATGCTGGCCGACGCCATCGGCTATCACTCCGCGATCCGATTCGGCATCGAGCACGGCAAACGGAACATGGTCCAACCCGACTACGGCTCAACGGCATTCCTCTACACACAGCCGGTCGCCGGCGTCACCGGTGGCGACGACGTCAGCCCGACTGATCCCGTCAATCGAGTCCTGCACGGCTACGCCGACTTCGACGCGACCGACCAGCTACTGGTCAGCGAGTACGAAGGCACCCAGGACACCCTGCCGGTCGTCGGTTCGGTCCGTATCGGCAAGGGCGCGATCACTTTTCATGTCCAGATCGATCCGGACAACCACGGCATCCTGCTGCGGCGGACATCGGATCAGGCCATCGGTTTTCAGTCGGCCGACGTTGCGGTTGACGGCACACCCACGGGAAACTGGTTGCAGCCGCGCAGCAACAGCTTCCACCGCTGGCTGGACGATACCTACCTGCTGCCGCGCTCGGTGACGGCGGGTAAGGCGCAGGTGACGATCACCCTGACGCCCACCGCCGACTCACCGCCGTGGACCGCCAGCCGCTATCACGTCGACACGCTGGCGGGGCCCGCCGACTAACGAGCGGTTGGTGGCCAGTCCGATGAGGGCACCGGCCAGCCCGCCGGCGGGCGCCATCAGCGAAGGCCCGGCGAGCAACAGATAGCCGAACGTGACGGCGACCAAGAGCAACGCCTGGTGCAGGGGTGCCCACGAGGCCGCCGACCGCAACCGGAACGACAAGCCGATGCCGAGCAGCAGCGCCACCACGTGGCCGACGGCGGTGAAGTCCGCACCCGCGGCCGCCACCACCGCGGTTCCCAGCCACCAACCCGCCCAGGTCCCGCGCCAGCGGGCCGGGATCGCGGCGGTGAACGCGCCGAGCACGCACATCGCGCCGTAGCTGATTCCCACGTCGCTGGCGCGGGCGACCGAAACCGGCAGCATGCCGGTTTCGATGGCGGCGACCAGGCCGACCGCGACGATCACCGTGGCGCCGATGTGCCCGACCGCGAAGGTGACGAGCAAGCCCCTGCCACACCACATGAGTTCGCCCAGGGCCAGCAGGCAGACCAGCCCGGGCAGCCAGAAGAACAGATCGCCGCCGTCGTTGACGAATGCGCTGCCGATCAAGGTGCCCAGGTGACCGCGCCCGAGGTTGTGAATGTTCGTGCTCATTCGGCTCACGGCGACCTCGTGCGCGTGCGGGCCCAGCGCGGCGAGGATGAGATAGATGGCGAGCAAGACGACCGCGTAGCTCACCGTCACTCGAACCGACGCCGCTCCGGGTATGGCGCGCAGCGGCGCCTGAGCGCAACGCAGGGCGCCGTCGCGGGTAGCGGCGAGCGTCATGCCTCTACCGTGCGGGTTCGCCGGGCGGCGTGCCTCGTTCTTAACGAAGCCTTCACACGCGCGCCGCAAATCTTCACGGATCGCCGCGGCCCCGTGACGTCGGCTTAAAGAGCGGCGATCGCGGCAACGGCCTCGTCGGCCGTCACGAGCGCCGAGGCGTAGTTGGGCATGTTCACCTCGAGGGCGGCGTGCATCTCGCCAGCCGAGTAATCGGCCGTCGCGTCTCGAACCACCGTGACGTCATACCCGAGCTCGGCGGCGAACCGAACCGTTGCCTCGACGCAGGTATGTGCGATCAAGCCCATCACGATGACCCGCTCGATGCCATGGCGCTTGAGCTGCAGGTCGAGGTCGGTGTTGGCGAAGCCGCTGGAACACCAGTGTTCGTGAGCGACGATGTCGCCCGGTTGCGGCTCGAACCCGGGACGGATCTCGCCGCCCCAGGTGCCGTATTCAAAGGTCTTGCGCGACCAGGCTGCTCGTTGCACCGGCGCGATGTACTTCCACGTCTCGTAATCGCCCGGGCGGTAGCGACGATGCAGCGCGTAAAACACGCGCAAACCCGCACCGCGGGCGGCATCGAGCACCTGCTGCATATGGGTGACGCAGTCATTGCTTTCGATGACGCCTTGCAACCGATCCCACACTTTCCCGCCCGGAGAAATGAAATCGTTGTAGGGATCGATCACCAGAAGCCCGGTCGCCGCCTTGTCATTCGCCACCCGACCATCATCTCTCGGCCGCGCCCATGATGAACGGGACATCGTCGGGAGCCGCATGGCGGGCGGTCAACAACGCCCTGGCCGCTCCGCCGATCGGAATGCGCAGCGGCAGTTGCGGTTTCTCGGCGGCATCGACCACCTCGGCCGCGACCTGTTCGGGGGTGATCATTCCGGCGCGGGCCCCGCCACCCCGCAGGATCGCCGCGTAGGGATCGTCGGGGAGCCTGTAGGTGGTCACGTCGTCGAGCGCCCCGGAGCTCACGGCTCCGGGCTCCAACAGGGCGGCCTGAATCCCCAACGGCGCGACCTCGATCGCCAACGCCTCGACGAGGGCTTCCAGCGCCCACTTCGTTGCCGCATACGCCGCCCCGGGCGGCAGCACGACGCGTCCGAGGACGCTGGACATGAACAGCAGTTTCCCGTCACGTCGGGACCTCATCTGCGGCAGGACCGCCTGGGCCACGCGGATCGCGCCGACGGTGTTGAGGTTGAGCAGCCGCTGCAGCTCGGCCAGCGGCGTGGCTTCCACGGCGGCGTAGAAGATCACCCCGGCGTTGGCGACGACGATGTCGATTTCGCCGGCGGCGTCGACGGCCGCGGTGACGCTGGCATCGTCGGTGACGTCGAGGGACAGCCGCAGGGCGACGTCGAGCTCCGCCAGGGTGCGGGGGTCACGGGCGGTGGCGACCACGCGGTGGCCGCGGCCGGCGAACTCGGTGGCGACGGCGCGGCCGATGCCGCGGTTGGCGCCGGTGATCAAAACGGAGGTCATGGCGGTCCGGTCCTTTCAGCGATGCTTGCCGTTGCCGTTGCCGTTGCCGTTGCCGTTGTATTGAGTTGTGCGACTGGGTAATTCGAAGATCAACAGGGTGCTGCTCGCCGTCGCGACGAGCGCTCCGGAGGCATCGGTGGCCTTCGCTTCGGTGAACCCGATGCGCGCGCCCGCCTTGACCACCGTGCCGACCGCGGTCAGTGGTCCGCTGGCCACGGTGACGGCTTTGAGGTAGTTGACCTTGATTTCGACCGACGTGTACCCGAAGCCCGCGGCGAGTGTGGTGTGCAATGCGCAGCCGGTGACGGTGTCCAACAGCGTGCACACGGTGCCGCCGTGCACCGTTCCCAGCGGGTTGTACATGGACCCGTCGGGTGTGCAGCTGAAGGCGATGCGGCCGTTTTCCACCTCGGCGATGCGCATCTGGATGAGCTCACCGATCGGTGGCGGCGGCAACTGCCCGTCGGACACCGCCCGCCAGTAGGACAGGCCGGACATCGACGCGGCGGCGGCCTGGGTGGCGATCGGGTCGTGCCAGCTGATCAGGCGCGACCGGGGCTCGCCCCATCCCGTGACCTCGGCCTCTCGAGCGTCTGAATGCACCATGCGACCCCTCCGGCATAAAACTGATCGGTTTACTTCGTTAGCACCAAGCTAGCGATGCACCGGCTATTTGTAAACCGGACGGTGTACCATCGGTGCCGTGAGCGCAGCCGCAGCACAGTCGCCCCGGGTGGCCGGGCGCGGCGCACGCGAACGCATCGAGCGCGCCGCGGCCCGGCTCTTCTACCGCAACGGCATTCACGCGACCGGAGTCGAACTGATCGCGCAAGAGGCCGGCGTCTCCAAGCGAACGCTTTACCAACATTTCGCCAGCAAGAACGAGCTCATCGACACCTATCTGCGCAACATCGACGCCCGCGGCGGCTCGCCCACCGAACGCCGCCTTGACGAGGGTGACCTGCCCGCCCGCGAGCGCCTGCTGGCCATCTTCGACGTACGTCAATCGGACATCGTGCGCGGCTGCCCTTTTCACAACGCCGCGGTGGAATCGGCCGGATCGCTGGCGACGACGGACGACATCGTGCGAACCCACAAGCGCAACTTCAGTGACCGTCTCATCGCGGTCGCGCGCGAGGCCGGTGCCGCCGATCCTCATCTGCTCGGCCAGCAGCTGGCCGTGCTGTTCGAGGGTGCCACCGCGATGGCGACGTCACTGAATGACACCGCGCCCGTTGTGCATGCGCGCGCCGCCGCGGCAACGCTGATCGAGGCCGCGCTGCGGTCTTGACGGACTCGTCACGATGCTGCTAGACATGGCCTGCGCCACACTTTTGGGCGATCGCCCAAAGTCGATGGGTGGAGGATGCCATGGGTCGGATGGACGGCAAGGTCGCCTTCGTGACCGGTGCGGCACGGGGGCAGGGCAGGAGTCACGCCGTCCGGCTCGCGCAGGAGGGTGCCGACATCATCGCGGTCGACATCTGCCGGGGATTTGAGGGATCGCCGGCTCCCGCCGCGACACCGGAAGACCTCGACGTCACGGCGGGCATGGTCAAGGACGCCGGAGCTCGCGTGGTGACCGCCGAGGTCGACGTCCGCGAGTACGACGCGTTGCGGGCGGCGGTCGACGGCGGTGTCGAACAGCTGGGGCGCCTCGACGTCATCGTCGCGAACGCCGGCATCGGCACGATGACCGGCAAGCTGCACAAGACCGACGAGGCGCTGTGGCAGGAGATGATCGACGTCAACCTCAGCGGTGTGTGGAAGACGGTCAAGGCCGGTGTCCCGCACCTGCTGGAGGGCGACCGCGGCGGTTCGATCATCCTGACCTCGTCGGTCGCCGGCAAGAAGGCCTACCTGCACACCGGGCACTACACGTCGGCCAAGCACGGCGTGATAGGGCTGATGCGCGCGTTCGCAGTCGAATTGGGACACAAGATGATTCGGGTCAATGCCGTGTTGCCGACCCATGTGAACACGCCGCTGCTGATCAACGAGGGCACCTTCCACGCGTTTCGCCCCGATCTGGACAACCCTGGACCCGACGATCTCGCGCCGATCTGCCAGACCTTCCACACGCTGCCGATCCCGTGGGTCACCGCCCAGGACATCAGCAATGCCGTGCTGTTCCTGGCCTCCGACGAGGCCCGCTACATCACCGGGGTCGCGCTCCCGGTGGACGCGGGCAGCTGCCTGAAGTAAGGAAGCATCGATGACGGTCACCAACGACACCGACGTCTACTACGACCCCTACGACGTCGACATCAATGCCAACCCGTACCCGATCTACGCGCGGCTGCGCGAGGAAGCGCCGATCTACTACAACGAGCGCTACGACTTCTGGGCGCTGTCAAGGCATTCCGACGTCGAACGCGGCCTGGCCAACTGGGAGACCTTCTCCAACAGACGAAGCGACATCCTCGAGCTCGTCCAGTCGAAATTCGACATGCCCGGCGGCGTCATGATGTTCCAGGACCCGCCCGAACACTCGAGGCTGCGCGGCCTGATGTCGCGGGTGTTCACCCCCCGCCGGATGGCCGCGCTCGAGGACCAGATCCGGCAATACTGCGTGCGCTGCCTGGACCCGCTGGTCGGCTCCGGGGGTTTCGACATCATCGCCGAGCTGGCATCCATGATGCCGATGCGCGTGATCGGAATGCTGTTGGGGATCCCGGAGTCCGAACAGATCTCAGTGCGCGACGCCAACGACGCCAACCTGCGCACCAAGCCGGGTGCGCCGTTGAAGGTCGCCGACGCCGACTCCATCGCCGACGGCCGCATCTACGCCGACTACGTCGAATGGCGTTCCAAGAACCCCTCGGACGATTTGATGACAACGCTGCTCAACGTCGAATTCGACGACGAGAACGGGGTGCACCGCAAGCTGACCCGCAAGGAGGTGCTGCACTACACGCAGGTGGTCGCCGGGGCCGGAAACGAGACCACCGGCCGGCTGATCGGCTGGCTGGCCAAAGTGCTCGCCGAGCACCCCGACCAGCGCCGCGAGGTCTACCGGGACCGGTCACTGTTGACCCGCACCGTCGACGAGACGCTGCGATTCGAACCCACCGGTCCGCACGTCGCCCGTTGGATGGCAAGGGATTTCGAGTGTTACGGCACGACGGTGCCGGCCGGCAGCGCGATGCTGTTGCTGTTCGGCGCCGCCAATCGCGATCACCGCCGCTACACCGATCCCGACACCTACGACATCCGCCGCGACAACATCTCGCACATCACCTTCGGTAAGGGCGTGCACTACTGTCTGGGTGCCAACCTGGCCCGCCTCGAGGGCCGCGTCGCGCTGGACGAGATCCTCAACCGGTGGCCCGAATGGGACATCGATTACGACACGGCGCAATTGGCGTCGACGTCGACCGTCCGCGGCTGGGAGCGACTGCGGGTCGTGCTGCCCTGAGAACGGCTGGCGCTTAACCGGCCGTGTCAGCTGCCGCGGCGTTTCTTCGGCGTGGGCATCTCGAATCGGTCCAGGAAGCGATTGACCAACGCGATGGCCTCGTCATGGCCGCCGTGGGTACCGAGGCCCTGCTCGAGGATCAGTGTGCGCCCGATGGAGGCGATGACGACCGCCAGGGCCGCGGGCGGGAATTCGTCCGTGTCGAGCTCGTGTTCGCGAACGATGAAGTTCAGCGCGGTG
The DNA here is from genome assembly GCF_001673055.1 of Mycobacterium sp. 1245801.1. Classification (NCBI taxonomy): domain Bacteria; kingdom Bacillati; phylum Actinomycetota; class Actinomycetes; order Mycobacteriales; family Mycobacteriaceae; genus Mycobacterium; species Mycobacterium sp. 1245801.1. The sequence goes on along the minus strand of NZ_LZKY01000193.1, from coordinate 72,560 downwards.
ATCTGCTGTTCGCGCCAGCGCTCCGACCATGCCGAGATTTCGGCCCGAATCTCCTTGCGGTGGTTGGCAAGTCCCATGAACTCCAGCAGCAGCCGGGTGTCCTTGGGTTCGATGAGCGTTGCCCAGAAGGCGTGCAGCGGCCGGTCGGAGGACAACGCCTTCTGCTGGCGCTCCAGGTAGATCGCGGCACCGCGGCGAAAGACGGCCAGGTACAGCTCGTCCATGGTGGGGAAGTAGTAGTGCACCAGGGCCGGTTTGACGCCGGCCTTCGCCGCTACCCGCCGTGACGTGGCCGCGGCGTAGCCCTCCTCGAGCATGATCTGACTCGTGGCGGCCACCAGCATGTCGCGCGTGGTCGAGTCACGCGGCTTCGGTCGATGGGATGCGGTCACTGTGTGGTCTTATCACAGGTCCGGTCAGGGAACCGGCTCGGCGACCATGTCGAAGAACGCGGCACCGGAGTCCAGGATGCGGTTCTGTTTGAACACGTTGACGGCGTAGGAGACCAGGATCATCGAATACAGCAGGTGCAGCAGCCTGGTCGCCTCGTCCGGTAACGCGTTGATGTCGAGCCCGTTCAGGTAGGCGATCGCCTCCTCCGCTCGTGGGGCGATGGCGTCGTAGAAGGTGACGAGGTCGTCGTAGGGCTTGGCCAGTCGCGCCTCGTAGCGCTGCGCGCGGGTCGGCAACGCCCAATCGTCGACGAACGGTTCGAGGTCGGTGAAACCGGCAGGCAGCGTCATGACGACTCTCCGGATCGATAGGCATCCACCGTGTCGCGAATGACGGTGTGGAACTGGCGGATGAGCAGTTCCTGGTCGCTGAGGTGAAAGCTGTTCTGCGCGCGGGTTTTCAGGGCAGAATGGGTCGCCTCGATCGTGTTCACGTCCTGCATCGCGAACTCGATCGTGCTGTCGACCACCAGTTCCTGGGCCAGGCGTTCGGCGGCGTTGGCCGGTGGCAGGAAATACATGTCGATCTCGTAAATGTGCGAGTCGACCGTCTCGGGCCAATAGGTGTAGGTGATGTAGTAGCCGCGGGCCCAGATCTGGATCGAGATGTTCGGGAACACCCAGAACTGGTCGTTGCCCCACGAGGCGATGTCGCCGCGGTTGAGGAAATTCGGTTGCGGCGCTCCGAAGCCCAGGTCGGGAACGTCGTCGGGCCCGAACAGCCCGGCGCGGAACAGCTTGTACACCCAGCGCTGGTCCTGGCGGGCCGGTCCCGCGGTGCCGGGCTCGCGCGGTGGCAGCGGTGGCGGCCCGGGCACCGAGGTGAGCATGTGGGGCCGGAACAGTTCGTAGTGGTAAGAGTCGACGGGCGGCACCATCTTCTCGGCCTTGGCGACGTCGGGATCGATGAAGCGGCCGTGCACATACGGCGGGTGATACCACTCGCAGACCGAATCGACGGCCAGCTTCCAGTTCCCGTTGATGCGGGTGGAAAACCCGTAGTGCTGCGTCATCCTCTCGAAGGGATAGGCCTCGATGCCCAGCAATCCGTCGCCGAGGAAGTCACGCAACGGCACCGGTGCCCCTTCTTGTTCGGAGGCGAGGTTGACGAAGATGAAACCCGCCCAGACCTCGCAGTGCACCGGGGGCATGCGCAGTGTGCTCCTGTCGAGGTCGAAGAACTCGCCCTCGTTGGTGATGTGGTTGACCTTGCCGTCCAGGCCGTAGCGCCACCCGTGGTACTTGCACGCGAATGCCCTACAGGTGCCCGACGTTTCGCGGCCCGGGTGCTCCTGCCAGACCACCTTGTTGCCGCGGTGCGCGCACACGTTGTGGAAGGCGTGCACGGTGTCGTCGCGGTCTCGGGCGATCACGATCGAGGCGAGGCGCCCGGGCAGATCGCGAGTGAAGTAGGAGCCCTTACGGGGCAGCCGTTCGATGCGTCCAACGCACAACCAGTTTCGCTCGAAGACGGCCTTGCGTTCGGCGGTGAAGAACTCCTCGGAGATCGAGTCCTCGTAGCTGACCGGCGCAGTCCCCAGCTCGGGATAGTCGGTGGTGAACTTGCCCCGCCCGGTCGACAGGCGCTGCTGGATGCCGGTCATGACGGGGCTCCGCCATTGCTCGGTGTCGACCATGGCTCCGCGTCCCAGGCCCGGTCCAGCGGCGCCATCTCGCCGCCGAACGGGAAGAAGGCGCGCTGCGCGTAGGTCTCCCGGGCCAACCCGTGGCCGAGCTCGTCGATGAAGGCACGCTTGAGCGGATTGGTGAACAGCTGCCGCGAGTAACGCAGCGTCAGTGGTGGGCGCTTGACCAGTTCGCGGGCGAGTTCCCAAGCCCTGTCCAGCAATTGGTCCTTGGGCAGCACCTCGTTGACCACCCCCCACTCCTTGGCCTCCTGGGCGCCGAGCTTCATGCCGGTCAGCAGGAAATAGCGGGCCCGGGTGTGGCCGGCCAGAAAGCTCCAGATGACATGCTGGCCGTCGCCGGGCACCTGGCCGCGCGGAAAGTGCGAGGCGTCCTGAAAGTAGGCGTCTTCGGCGGCCAGCACGATGTCGCCGAGCAGCGGCACCTCGGAGTGCATGTTGCACGGCCCGTTCACCGCGCTGATCATCGGCACGTCGACATCGAGCACATTGGTGATCAAATGACGCGCGTACCAGGCTTTTTCGTCGAGCTTCAGCAGGCCGCGGGTGCCCGGCATCAAAAGATAGTCGGGTTTGTCGACCGGGTCGCCGTTGGGCATGCGTCCCCAGTTGGCGTTGTAGTTCTCGCCGGTTCCGGTGTGGATGAGCACCTTGATCTCGCGGTCGCCCGCGATATCGGCGAACACATCCGACATCTCGTCGTGTGCCCGCCAGTCCCACACCAGGCTGCCGCCGTTGGTGTGGCACTGCATCAACAGGATGCCGTCCTCGGAGAGCTCGAGCCGATAATTCGCGTAGCGATCGTGGTATTCGCTGTATCTGGTGCGCTTCGCCATTGGGCCGTCTCATTCCCGACAAATTGTCAGCCAGCTCGTTTGAGCGATCGCCCAAACTCCGATAGCTGCCATGCTTGCACCTGAAGTCGCGGGGGTCAAGGTTCACCGTCCGTGCAGGCGGGCCACCACCGGTGCGAAGGATTCGATCTGTGACTGCTGCACGGTGACGTAGTTGACGCCCAGGCTTTCCCGGCGCGAATGCAGCTTCTCCACAACGTATTCCGCCGAGCCGATCAGGACATTCGGATGGTCCCGTAACAACTCGGCGGTGATGCCCGTCGACGCCGCCAGCCCGGCCAGTACCGCCTCGGGGTCGTCGGTGATCTCGGTGAAGTACGGCGAGCTTTCGACGTCGAGGCGGCCGTAGCGCTCCCCGGCGGCGGCCCGCACGAACCCGATTCGGCGCTCGGCCACCGCCTGTGGGTCCAGCCCGTCGGCGTCGCGCGCCACAAAGGGCACGCTGGAGATGCTGACGATGTCGGCTTCGCGCCCGGCCAGCGTGAGGACGCGCTGTCCGCCGCCGCCGATCATGACCGGCGGATGCGGTTGTTGCACCGGTCGCGGCCGGCCCGCATAGCCGCGTACCCCGACGAACTCGCCCGAGCAGTCGAGTTCCTCGCCCCGCCAATGGGCCTTGATCAGCGAGACCACCTCGGCCAGCTTGGCGATCCGCCGGCCCGGCCGGTCGAATTCGAGGCCCATCGCGGCGTACTCGACGCCGCTCCAGCCGGCGCCGATACCGAATTCGAGCCGGCCCTCGGAGAGCAGGTCGAGCGTCGCCGCCTCCTTGGCCAGCACCGCGGGCACGTGGTAATCGATGCAGAAGACGCGGCAACCGATGCGCACGGTGTCGGTCCAGGCCGCCGCCGCAGCCATCGCCGCGACCGGTGCCAGGTCCTGGCGCGGGGTGCGCGCCTGGCGCTGCGCGGGCCCCGGCCCCAGGTAGTGGTCGGCGAGGAAAAGCGTTGTGTAGCCGAGGTCTTCGACGCGGCGAACGGTGTCGCGCCACGCGCGCGCGTCGGCGGCATTGGTCGCCTGCACTCCGAACCGAAACGGGGGTCTGCCCATCAACGGACCCTAAGCGGGGCGGCGGAACCGAATCAAGGCGAATCCGAGATGTCGCGTCTTGACCGTCGCGGCGGCCGGGTGATAGGCATGTGGAGCCCATGTTTGGGCGGTCGCTCAGGAAAGCCGAGGTGATGCGCGCGTGAAGACGGCGGTCGTTACCGGCGGCGCCTCGGGGATCGGCCGTGCCGTCGCCGAGCGGTTGCGCAGCGACGGGTTTCAGGTGGCCGTGCTCGATCTGGCTGTCACCGATGACGGGTTCGGTTATGGCGCCGATGTCACGGACCGCGCTCAGGTCGATGCCGCGATAGCGGCCATCCGCAAGGCGTTTGGCCCGATTCTGGTGTTGGTCAATGCGGCAGGCGTGGAAGGGTTCGCGAAGTTCTCGGAGATGTCCTTCGAGCAATGGTCGAAGGTGATCGACGTCAACCTGCACGGCGTTTTCCACACCGTCCAGGCCGTGCTGCCCGACATGGTCGAGGCGAAATGGGGGCGCATCGTCAACATCTCGTCGTCCAGCACGCACTCCGGGCAGCCGTTCATGGCTCACTACGTCGCCGCGAAGTCCGCGGTGAACGGGCTGACCAAATCGCTGGCCCTCGAATACGGACCAGTGGGCATCACCGTCAATGCGGTGCCGCCGGGCTTCGTCGATACCCCGATGCTGCGCAGCGCCGAGCGGCGCCACCTGCTCGGTGGGACCGTGGAGGACCACATCCAACGCACCCCGGTGCGTCGCGTGGGCAAGCCGGAGGACATCGCCGCGGCCTGCGCCTTCTTTGTCTCCGAGGAGGCCGGCTACATCACCGGCCAGATACTGGGCGTCAACGGCGGGCGCAACACCTGAACACCAAACACTTGGATTCCCAACGGGATTGATGCGCGAGCGGGATGCTCCGCTGGTCGGCGGCGCCGGGCTGACCATCCCATGATTGGGAAGTTCGCGATCGGGGAATGGGTGGGGCATCCATCCACAGACAAGGAATCCCGGTGGCCACCAGCTTCAAGGACGTCATTCAATCCAAATACCTGCTGTTGACGACATTCACCAAGGACGGGCGTCCGAAACCGACGCCGATCTGGGGCGTGCCCGACGGTGACGACAAATTGTTGGTGATCACCGACGACGGCTCGTGGAAAACCAAGCGAATCAACAACACTCCCAGGGTGACAATCGCCAAGAGCGCGGCGCTGGGCAAACCCAAGAGCGACGAGGTCGAAGCCGTCGCCCGGGTGTTACCGAAATCCGAGACGCGGCGGGTCTACAACGCCGTCCTCAAGCGGTATTGGTATCACGCGTGGTGGTTCTATGCGCACACGATCGTCCGCGGCGGCATCGACAAGGTGCACGTCGGCCTGGAGATCAAGCCCGCGGCCTGACAGCCCGCGCGGCTAGGAGCCCTCGGAGCGAATGGCCTCAAAAGTATCTGCGACCGTCTCCTGCGGATCCCGGTAGGTGATGCCGAGTTCTCGTTCGCTCGGGGAATCGTCGGAGGCCGGCATTTGCGTGTAGTACTGCATTCCGGCCCACGTGAACGGCGTTTCGAAGGGCAGGAAGCGGTTCGCTCGATCCAGCACCGCGCCCGCCACGCGCAGCGCCGTGTCCGGGATGGGGACGGCGACCATCGGCGTCCCCGCGACCTCGCCGAGCAGGTTGGCCAGGTCCGCCGCGGGCACCCGATGACCGCCGGCGGTGTAGCGGCGGGGCCCGTGCCCGGGTTCGAGTAGGGCCGCGTGCAGCGCGGCCAGGTCCCGTACGTCGACGATCAGCCACGCCGCGCTGCGGCCCGGGATCGCGTGCATCTGCAGCGCGGATCGCACACCCTCACCGGCCTCGCCGAACTGGTCGCCGACCGGCGGGCCGAGCACCATGCCCGGATAGGTGATGTTGACCGGCGCGCCGGCATCCTGCAGGCCCCGGGCGTAGATCTCGACCTGTGCCTTGGAGGTTCCGTATCCATCCGCGCCGCCCACCACCGGCAGGTCCGCCGTCAACGTCTCCAGGTCGGGATGGAACAGCGCGGTGAAGCTGGACACGTGGACGATGGGGTCCAGGCCCAGCTCGACCGACTGCCCCAGGACGTTCTGCGCGCCTTGCATATTGGTGGCGAGCATCTCGGCGGTCTGACGGGGGTCGGTGGCCACCAGTGCGGCGCTGTGCACGACGGCGTCGCAGCCCTGCAACGCCTCCCGCACGGCGACCCGGTCGGTGATGTCGGCGACGGCGAAGTCCGAGACGTCCACGCCCAGCTTGGCGACGGTGGTCTGCAACTTGTCGGGGTTTCGCACCAGGAACCTGACGGAGTGCCCGGCATCGGAGATGGCCTTGGCGGTCCAGCCGCCGACGAATCCGGTACCGCCCGTGATCAGAACCCGCATGGCCTCATTCTGCAAGACCGCCGAATCTACAGGTGGCTCGAGGCGAAGTTCGCCGCTTGGTTCGTCATGCCGTTGATCGGATATGACGTGTGCGCGGCGAAATCGCTGCCGTCGCCCTTGCCGCAGACCGGGTCACCCTGCGCGCACAACTCCAGGGTCTTGGGCTGATACAACGGGCCGATGGTCAGCGGCGGTGCGTTGTACTTCTGCAGGAACTGACCCGACGGCGTTCCGAACAGCGTCACGGCGGCGACGTGCTTGGCGACGTCGGGCGGCATCGGCGGGGGTACCGCGGACGCGGGCACCCCCGGGGGCACGGCGGCCGAGGTGGTGTATCCCGCGACGGCAGCGCCCTGCGAGTAGCCGCCGAGCACCTCTTTGGTGTTGGGACAGTTCGCGGCCATCGACTCGATGTGCGAACTGGCGTCGCGGATACCGTCGATGACGGTCAACGGAAAGTCCGGGCTCGAAAAGTCAGTGCTGGCAGGATAATTCACCGGATACACGGTCAGTGACCTGCCGCCGACCTGTGAGCGCAACGCGTCGACGAAGGGCTGGCCGATCCCGCCGACGCCGGGCGCCTCGCCCGATCCCCGGGCGAAAACGACCTCGACGTCCGGACACGGCTCGGCCGCCGCGGACGGCGCCGGCGCGCCCGCCATCAGCGCACCGCACACCGCCGCCGCGGAAAGCAGACTAATCGACAGTTGGCGCGCCAACATGGCGGCCGACCCATCGCGGCAGTTCATTACTTCTTGAAGGCGTCCTTCACCTTTTCACCGGCGTCCTTCAGGCTGGACTTCGCCTGGTCCGCCCTGCCCTCGTTTTTGGTGTCGTGATCGCCGGTCGCCTTGCCGACTGCCTCCTTGGCCCGGCCGCCGAGGTCCTCGATCTTGTTCTTCAGCTTGTCTTCGTTGCTCATGCCGCTGTGGCTACCCAGCAATGGCGGCTGCCAAAACCCGCGCTGCTGTCATCATGGATTCGTGAGCACCGCAATCGTGGTGGCGGTAGTGGCGGGGTTGATGCTGCTCGGCATCGGCATGGTGATCAATCAGCTGCTGCGCCTGAGGCGCTATTTGGGGGACTCGCCCACCGTGCAACCCCCCGGTACGGATGCTGACCCGCCTCCGGACCCACCGACCCCCTGACGGGGTGCCGCGGGTTCAGCTCGCAATCGCGGCGATCGCGGCCGCGCTCTCCAAGTCGCCGAAGGCGACCGCGTATCGCTGAGCCAGGGCCGCGGCGACTTCGACGCGTTGCCAGAGTCCCCCGCCGGCGCTGGCCGTGCACAGCCACAAAGCCAACCCGTGTGCGACCGACGCGCGATAGCGCAACCAAACCTCTGCCGGGGACGGAATCTCGTTGGCGGACAGCGCGAGCGCATCGCGGTATTCGTCGAGGAGGCTGCGTTCGTGCCTGCGGCGATCATCAACCGTCAGAGCGCCCTGCAGGAAGTAGCCGAGGTCAAGTGACCAGTTTCCCCGGCGCGTCATCTGCCAGTCCAGGAACCCTACTTCGCCGTGTGGCGTGACGTAGGTGTTGCCGATGTGTGGATCGCCGTGCAGCAACGTCTGGGGCGATGAGGTCAGGGTCCGGATGTACGGCTTCCACACTGACTCGACGAGATGGTCGATGGTCAGATTCAGCACCTCGGCGGGAGTGTCGTGATCGAGGAGTTCCAGGGCCGACGGCAGCGGGGCGTATTGCAGGCCGTCGAAGGGCAGGAACGGTTCGAGCCAGACGAGACCCGGATGTCGCAGTACGCGCTCGCCCCAGTATCGGCCGTGCAGTCGGCCCAGGGCGCGCACTCCGGAGGCGGCCTCCTCGACGGTCAGCGGGCGGAGCGAGTCACGCGGATCCGCCGCGCGTGCGTTCAGATCCTCCATGACCATGATGAAGTCGTAGGCGTCTTCATCGATCACAGCGGTGTACACCGCCGGGTGTTCGAGCGGCAGGGGAACACCGGACATGAATAACCGCGGCTCGTGGAACATCCCGCTGGTCATCCGGATCAGCTCTTTGTGAGCCGGATCGGCGGCCTTGACGAATACGGTGGCCGGACCGTCGCCGGCCGAGTAGCTCAGCGCTAGTCGGGCGCGCCGGTTGGTGCCGTCGTCGCGGAGCTCGACGGCCACCTCGTCGACGACGGCATCGGGGTGACTCTCCGCGAGGGCCGCCGACATCCAGGCCGGGGTGATGTCGTCCCAGCTCTGCGGCACCGACAGCGGCAGCGTGCGCACCAGGATCCTCTCGTCGTGGCGGCCGTGGTGTGCCAGTAACGACACGGACCGTGTCGTTACTGGCTAGGAGGGGAAGTTACCGCATGTGGCGCACCCTTTGGAAGGGCTCGGGCTGATCTAAGCTCGCCCTCATGCCTCAGATGAGGGGCGGCAGACCGCGCGACATGCAGCTTGACGATGCGATCCTGGTGGCCACCCGGGATCTGTTGGCGGTGGGCAGTTACGCCGAGTTGTCGATGGAGAAGGTGGCCGCCCACGCCAAAGTGGGCAAGAAGACGTTGTACCGCCGCTGGCCGTCGAAAGCCCCACTCGTCGCAGATGCCGTCCTGGACGCCTACGGTCGAGGCGGCTCGTTCGAGGTCCCCGACACCGGCGACCTACGAGCCGATCTGCGCTCCTGGCTCGTCGAGCACGCGGAATTCATCGCCGACCCGGCGAGCGCAGCGCTCATACGGGCGCTGATTGCCGCCGCGGCCGCAAGCGCGGCGGATAACGAGGCGCTCTACCAACAGCTCAGCATCCCCCAGCACGCCGGGCTGTTGGCCCGCCTGCGCCGCGCCGCCGGCGACGGCCACTTGCAGGCCGACGCGGATCTCGATTCGGTCGCGAACGCGCTGATCGGCACCCTGCTGCTGCGCGTGCTGACCGGCATACCGGCCGGCGGCCCGCCCGCGACCGAGTTCGACGGACTCCTCGACGCGCTTCTCGACGGCGCCGCGCGCTGATCCGCGAAGGCAGCTATCCCAAGCCAGGTCGGCGACGGACGGCGCTTGGGAACTAGATCTTTGCGTTGCCGCGCGGCAGTGTCAGCGGAAGATCGGCGTAGGTGGCGATGCCCGGCGCCGCGGCGACGACTGCGGCGATCCCGTTGATGGCCGGCACGGCCGTCATGATGTGGCCGAGGTCCATGAATTCCTCGAGCGTCGTGGCCTCGAAGTACGGCGGCGGCAGGAAGCCGACCTTGGTGGTGACCGTGGGCTGGCCGTCGATCTGGATGACCCAGCCATCCTGCTCGATCTTCCAGTCGGGTTCCAGGGTCTGGCCCTTTTTCCACCGGACGTTGAGGTCGATCAGCGTCTTGTCGTTGACGACGCCCTGCCAGCTGATGTAGGTGCCCGCGACGTGTCCGGCCGGGATGGTCCAGGACGCCATCACGAGATCCTCGGTGGTCTGGGCGAACTCGGCGACGCAGCGCACCTCGTCGAGCTCGACGCCCAGCGCGTCACCCACCAACCGGACGGCCTCACCAAAAATGGCGGTGCCCTTCGCCGCCATCGCCGGCAGGTCGGGATGGTCGATCGGCTGGCCGAAGCCGACGGGCTTCTCGGTCTCCGGCGAGTCATAGAAGGTGGTGTCGGCGGCCTCGTTGACGGTGACCTTGTCGATCCGGTTGCAGACCATGGCCGAAACGATGGCCAACAGTTCGGCGAAGCCGGGGCTGACGCCGGACCCGAAGATGGTGGAGCCGCCCTTCTCGCAGGCCTCCAAGATGCGGTCGCGACCCTCGCCAAGATTGTGGCCGGTGATGAACGACGCCGTGGTCACCACGTTGACGCCCGCGGACAGAATGCGGACCAGTTCGTCCACGTTGATCCACATCGGGTTGTAGACCACGCAGTCCGGCTTCAGCGCCAGCAGCTCATCGATGTCGTTGGTGGCCGCGATCCCGAGCGGCTCGATCCCGACGAGTTCCCCGGCGTCACGGCCCGCCTTCTCCGGCGACCAGGCGTAGCAGCCCACCAGTTCGAGGGTGGGGTTGGTGACGATCGATTTCAGCGAGCTCTTGCCGACGTTTCCGGTGTTCCACTGAACCACTCGATAGGTGTTTGGCACTCGCTCAGCATAGGGAATGACCGGGGTTCTTAGTAGGCCTAATAGGCAGATTCCGAGGCCAATATTTCGGCGAGGAAGGCGTCGCGCGGCGGCCGATCCAGCCGCGACCGAGCCCAGCGCCGCACCCGCTCCCGGATCTGCGGGGATTCCGTGGTTTCTGCGCCCACCAGAACCGAGGTCGCCGACCAGTCGTGGTCCCAGGCCGCCGACTCCGTCAGGGGGCGCCCCTGGCCGTCGGCGAGCTGGACGGTTGCGCGGCCGGTGGCGTCCAGGGTGCCGCGGCCCTCGATGGCTGCGGAACGCAGCCGCACCGCGATGCCGGTGGCCGGGTCCGGCCCGATGACGGCGGCCTGCACCACGGCGACGACCGTCGAGTCGCGGGCCTCGATGCTCCAGTCGACGGTGTTTTCGCCGGCATCGAAGACCGCGGGCGCAACCCCGCTCCAGGCGATGGTGGCGACACCACGGGCTATCGCGCCCGCGCCGCGCGGACCCGCGCCCGCGCCGGCGGCCAGCGCGTAGTCATCGCGGCGATCGGTGGGCAATGCCAGAACGAAACTCGAATCATCAAGCGCCGCAGTGAGTTCAGACCATTCGTCGCCACCGACGCCGACCTCTTCGGCGAGGCCGGCGCCGGCCCGGACCAGGTCTACGACGCGTGAATCAGCGCTGCGCACCTGGCTCATCAGCGCGGCGGCGTGCGGCGCAAGCAGCTGTGTCACATCCGAATCCAGCGTGTCGTCGGCGAAGAAGCCCTGCGCGCCGGCGGTCAGCAGCGCAACCTCGACGTCAAGCAGCGCGCGGTCCAGGCCGGCGAGTCCGTCTTGCCTGCTGGCGGGCCACCACCGGCGCAGCCAATGGCCGGTGGCGAGCCTGCGCAGGGGGGCGACCGAGCCCGGCGCTGGGTCGACGCCCACGAGCTCGATCGTGCGCGGTGGACCCGTCTCGCCGCCCACGGCCGACACCAGCGCGACGTGTCCGGCTTCACCGAGGACGCGCCACAACCAGTCCGCGCGCGACACGTCGGTGAACGTGAGGTGCGGCGCCGCGCCGTCGGGGTCGTCCACCGTCCACGACAGCACCGCACCGCTGACCTCCAGCAGGGCGATCAGAGGCGTTGCGGCAGCGGGGTTTACCGGCCCTGTGCTCCAAAGCCCGGAATCGGCAACCAGTCTCATCCGGCCACCTGCAATTCCAGCATCGCTTTGATTCGCTGCCGGTGATCCAGACTCACCGACCGGGCCACCCCGTCCAGCAGCGCGCGCACGTCGTCGACGTCGTCACAGCGTTCCTGCCAGACGTCACGTCCGTGCAGCCGCGCCCACAGCCGGCTCAGGTAGGGCTGCGCGAAGGCCGCGAGATCGTCGACCACTTGCCGTTGCCGTGGATGAATCGGGCCGTTCTCGGCCAGATACCGCCGGGCGTGCAACACGTACGCTTCCTTGCGCAGCCGCGCCTGTATCTGCGTGGCCAGGTCGTAGCGGCACGATGCGGACGGGTCCAGCGGAGCCAGCTCGACCGCGACCTCGATGCCGGCCACCAGCGTGGCTTGGTTGTCCTCGGCCAGCAACCCCCATGGCGCGCAGGCCCGGTCGACCTCTTCCTCGCACAACATGGGGATTTCGGGTAACGCGTCACGATCCAGGGCGCGTCGCAGGGTCGCCCGCACCCGGTCCACCACACTGCGATCCAGCGGGCGATCACCGTCGGCACCCGGTGAAATCGCCGGAGGGCGTTGCGGGGCAACCGAACTCAGTCCCAGCTCGACGATCGACCAGGGCAATTGGCCGGTATCGGTGCGGGCCAGCGCGCCCAGGTTATACGGGGTGGGGTCGGTGATCATCGCCGACCAGGCGCGCTGACGGGCCGCCGCGGCGCCATGGCCGGCGACCGCACCCAACACCGTGCCGAGCTCGGCCCGCAACGGCTCGATGACGGCTTCTCCCGCCCGGACGTCGCGCCAACTGCGTTCCAACTGTTCGGCCAGCGTGGCAACGACATCGGCATCGGCCACGTATCGATGCAGGACCTCGATCGCGGTGCGATCGCGATCGCGGTGGATCTCGCCGAGCACTGCCGCCGCGGTCTCGTAATCCTGCGGCGTCGGTGGGCCTTTCGTCACGGCGAGTTCGAAGCAGACCGGGAAATACAGTTCCTGGGCGTTCCCGGTGCGAATCCGCTGCCTGCGGCGCTCGAGCTTGAGCGCCTCGAACCAGGCTGCGGCCGAACGCAATTCGGAGCCGCAGCCGACGATGAGATCGTGCATGGCCGCCGCCGTCTCGGGCGTGACGACCGGGGCCGAATAGCCGGGATTGGATCGCAGCCGCAGCACCAACGGGTCGAGGATGCGTTTGACGGTCCGGCTCAACGGGCCGCCGTCATCACCGCTGAGCACCTCCACGCCGGGGCCGATGGCCCGCCACGCCGCCTCGATCACCGAGCGCCGCGGATGGCCCGCCGCCTCGCCCGCCGCGGCGGGCGCTACCTGCGGGTCGGCGCTCATCTGCACAGAATAGGGCCATCGCAAACTTTGCGGCAGCCATAAAGTTGGGTTCGGTAGCCGGTGCGCGGCGGGACGCTGATCGCATGAACACACTGTTGCCGCTGGCCGACTGGCTCCGGTCGCGCCGCCGTCGCGACGCCGGAAATCGCACCGTGGGGGTCGGCACCGTGCGCAAGGTCAAGCGCCAGGTCTTCATCGAGGTGGTGGCCGTTTCGGGCGAGACGTTCATCGGCAAGCTGGCGCGATGCGACGGTGGCCCGGACCTGTCCGTGCTGCGGCCGGGCCTGGTCGTGCTGGTGGCCTTCGATCCGACGGCCCGCGAGGAGCTTTCGCTGCCCGACGACGTGCTGGCCGTACACGCGGCCTGGGTGGCCTCGCTGTGAGCGCTACCGCGCGCCGTCCACGGCGAACGTGACCAAGGCCGCCCAATACAGCGGGCTGGCCTCAACATCACCGTCGCGCCAGCGCCGCATCCGCTCCCGCTGCCACCGATTCACCGCGCATCCCGCCTCCTCGGCGGTGTCGTGGGCGGTGTCCACGGCAGCCACCAGATCGGCCATCGGATCGCCCGGCTGGTCGCCGACAGTAACGGTCGACCCGGTGAATTGCCGGTAGGCGGCGGTCGTCGGCAGCGACCACAACGTCGCGGTCACCAGCTGCGCGCCGTTCAGGATCATCGCCGCCACCAGCCCGGTGGCCTCGTCGAACTGATAGTCACCGCCCGATCCGCAGGCCAGCAGCGCTACCCGGGGCGGCATCGGCAACCGCAGGGTCATCAGGTCCGAGGCGGTCAGTGGGCGATGGTCGCCGATCGCGTCGGCATCGCCGGGGATGTCCGCCGTATCGGCCAAATGCAGGGCCGCCCGGTCCGCCCGGGTCGGGTGATCGTGCTGGTCGTCCGCCGAACTCGCATGCCCGACGTAGAGCAGTCGGCACGGGTGCTGACCGAGCAGGTCGGCGAGCCACCCGCGGTCGGCGTCCTGGCGGCGGAACAGGTCGACGCTGGTGTCGGCGTGTGGCAGCACGGGCCGGCGCCGCATGACGGCGGCGAAGTGCTGCGCCACCGGCGTGTCCGGCGCGGGCCGACCCAACACCGATCCGAGGGCGGAATCGGGCCGTTGACCAGGCACCCGAGGATCCAGAATCAGCAGCGGTGGCCCATCACGCCGGGCCTCCCAGTCGCCCGGCGTGCGCGGCGAGTGCACGATGTTGGGTGGCACCGCCATCAGCACGTCGACCAGTTCCATCAACCGATGGCCGTCGGTCAATTCCGCGATTTCGGCTAGCCGCCAGGGGATTTGGGCCGCGGTGCGGCCGCTGGAGGTGATCGCATCCTGGCGCGCACGCACCAGTTCTTCCTTGCTCGGACCCGATTTCGGGATCGCCAGCAGCCCCCACGGCACCCGGGCCAGCCGTGCGCTGGGCGAGACGAACAGCACCGCCCGCGGCGAGGCCGCGCATTCGGCCAGCAGCTGCCACCCCGCCGTGCCGATGAGCAACACCCCGAGGATGTAGGCGACTGTGAGTTCGGTGTCCGGCGTGGCGAACGGTCCCGTGGTCAGCGCGCGCCCGATGGCGTCGCGGCGGCTTTCGGCGCCGTGCGGCTCGGGCAGGGCAGCGGTGAGTTCCTGCAGCGCGGCCAGCAGCAGCGGTTCTTCCAGCACCCAGGTGACGGTTCTGGACGGCTGGCCGACGATCCGCAGACTGGCGTAGGTGGCGATGCCGAGGTCGGCGTAGCGCAGCACCAGGGTCAGCCGGTCGGGCTCACTCATGGGAACGTCGACCAGGCGGGCTCGGCCGCGGTGACCTCGCGCCCGTAGCGCTGCAAAGCCAGCGCCCGATAGTGACTCAGGATCGGCGCCGCCCCCGGTTGCATTTGCAACGGCGGCAACGGGCCCAGCCTGGTCAGCGACGCGCCACCCGCAATCGGCGGGCCCGCGGCGGCCAGCGCGGCGGGCTCCGTTTCCGCCTCGACGGGAACCGATGCGACGGCCGTCGAAGCCCATTCGCCGATCCGCGGTCGCTGCAGCCCCTCGAAAGCGCCTCGCGCGCTGTGATATTCGACCAGCTCGCTGATCAGCGCGGTGTTCTCCCACTCCCAGGCGACCGCGAAGGCACCGGCCAGGATGGGCGCCGAGATGCCGGTGGCCCAGCGTGCCCGCGCATCGGCGTCGGCGATCGAATAACGCACCGAGTCGACCGCCAGGGCGGCCGGCACCTTGAGCTCGGCTGCCTGTTCGAGCTTGGACATTCCGCGCCAGTACTCCGGCGTGCCGACCTCGCCGCGCAGGATGCCGAGCCCCTCGGCCTGGCGCGCCTCGGTTTCCTGCAGCGTCTCGTCGGGGTCGCCCGAGCTGTCAAAACCCAGGTCGGCCAAAGCGTCGGCGCGCCAGACCGTTCCGAGATGATTGTCCAGCTGGGCGTACTGCAGCCAGCTGCTGCGTGGCGAGGAGTCCAGCAATTCGCGGGCCTGCGCGATGAGCTCGACGGCGTCGGAAAAGCGGCTCCAGAAGATGGCGATCCAGCTGCGCTGCAACAGGATCCGATGCAGGGGCAGCGGCTTTCCCAGTTCGCGCCAGTGCCGTTCGGCATGTCCCCAGCATTCGTCGGCGGCTTCCAGGGCACCGGATCCCAGCCGGGTGAGTCCCAGGTACAGCCAGCACCGGGCGACGTCGTTGGCCCGGTCGTGGCGGGCGATGACGGGGTAGGCCTGACCGACAAGTTCCTCGGTGCCGGCATGGTCGTTGGCCGCCCAGCGCGCCGCCGCGCGCTCCAATTGCGCTCCGGCTGTGGCCAGTTCCCAACCCTTGGCCGCCGCCCGCGCTTCGGCGCGGCGCAGCCACGGCTCGGCCTCCTTCAACCGCCCCGTCTCCACGCAGAACCTGCCGTACCCGGTGGCGCCGGTGATCCACAGGTGGTCGGCGCGCTCACCACCATCGCCGGCTTGACCGATGTTGTCAAGAACCTGTTCCCACAACGGAACTGACCGCACATGCAGGTCGTCGTCGCACAACGCGGTGGCGCACCGGATCCGCGCGTGGGTGCACAGGTACCGGTGTTCGCCGGCGAGGTCGGGGTGGTCTTCTCCGGAGTCGTTGGCGCACAACGACTCTAGCCCGGCCGCCGCGGCCTCGTGATCGCCCAGCGCGGCGGCCAACCCGGTGCGCAGGAACTGCGCCCGTCGCGAGTACCGGCGGGTCATCCGCGCGATCTCACCGTCGGACAGTCGCACCCGCTCGGCCGCATCCGGCATCGTGCCCGCGGCGATAGCGGCGTAGATCGCCAGGCAGTCTTCGATGCGCCGGACGGATTCGCGGACCCCGTCGTACGCCCCGCGCGCCAGGTAGATCTCGCCAAGCTGCCCAAGGGCTTCCAGCATGAGGTCATCCCGGTCGTCGCGTTCGATCCGCGGAATCAGCGACAGCAGCAGTTCGCGGGCACCGGACTCATCGGCGGCGAACGCCAAACGACGCGCCTTGTCCAATTCGTCCGGGATCGACACGGCTGCATCATAAGTCCGCGAGTGCTGCCTGGTTGGCCAAACCGCGAGCGGCGGACGCGTGAGTGAGGCACGTCCGCCGCTCGAGGGCCGCAACCGATCAGCCGCAGGACACCTTGATGTTGAAGTCCTTGGTGATCATTCCCGCCATCGGGTTCTTCATGTCGGCGCCCTGCGCCTGACCGGTGATGGTGTAGGTCTTGCCGTCCACCGCGACGTTGGCCGAACCCACCTTCGCGCCCATGTTGTCGCTGACCGCCAGGGCGTTGCCGTCGACAACCAGGGCCAGCGACTGCACCTTCGGGTTGGCCTCGTCGGTGAGCACCACGGCCAGCGCCTGCTGGGCGCCGCCAGTGGAGCCGCTGCCGATGTTGATCTTGCCGCCGGTCCGCACGCAGGTCACCGACGCGGGGTTCACGCCCGCGAGGTCGGTACCGCCCACCTTGACCTGCGCGCTGGTGCCCGTGGAGGCGCTGGGCGCCGTGCTCGACGCCGGTGCGGCCGAGTGGCCGCCGCTCGAGCACCCCACCAGGGCCACTGAAGCCGCGGCGCAGCCCAGGGTCCCAATCGCAGCTGCGAGAAGACGTTTCACTTGTGGTTCCTTCCTTCGTGCGCCGCCCCGATGGCGTCGTCCTGGCGTCAGTACAGACCGCGACAGCCGCTACCGATCCCAAATTTCGGCCGGCCCGGCGGTAGGCTGCGTCGGTGTCGGAGCCGGCGAAGGGAGTACCGCAATGCTCAGCGTGAAATGGCTGGAAAAGCCTGAGGCCCATGACTTTCCGGCCGCAGCGGACTACCTCAGCATGCTTGCGGGCGCACAAACCGTGAAAAAGGCGATCAAAAAGCTCAAGTCCGGGACGGTGACACACCGCAAGGCCAAGGACATTCTGCGGGCGGCGCGGCTGGGCCTGCTGCCGGTGGACAATCCGCACGTCGCCGCGGACCTGACCAAGATCGAGAAGGGCCTGCCGCTGTCACCCATCCTGCTGGTGCGCGGTGACTTCCGCACCGGGGTTCCGGTGCAGATCGCCGACGGGTACCACCGCGTCTGTGCGAGTTATCACACCGACGAGAACACGGACATTCCCGTGGTCCTCGCGGCCATCGGCGGCTGAACGAAGGGATGATCGTGATCGACATCGACACCGTGGGATCCGTGCAGGTGCTGACCCTGTCGTCGGGTCCGGTCAACGCCCAGGATGTCGAGCTGCTCGAAGAGCTGGCTTCGGCGGTGAACGAGCTGGCGCGTTCGGACGCCGGTGCGCTGGTCGTCACCGGTGCCGGCCGCGCCTTCAGCGCCGGCGTCGACCTCAACCGAGTGGTGCAGGGCGGCGCCGGCTACACCGATCGGCTGGTCCCCGCGCTGTCCGCGGCCTTCGAGGCGATGTTCGGCTATCCGGGACCCACCGTCGCCGCGATCAACGGCGCCGCCATCGCGGGCGGCTGCGTCCTCGCGTGCGCCTGCGACCGCCGCCTGATCAGCCCGCAGGCGCAGGTCGGCGCGGCCGAGGTGCGCGTCGGGGTCCCGTTCCCCGTCGCCGCGCTGGAGGTCATGCGTTACGCGTGCGGGGTGCACGCCGACGAGGTGCTGCTGGGCGGCCGCAACTATCGGGGCGCGGAGGCGGTGGCCCGCGGACTGGCCCACCGCGTCGTCGACGACGAGCTCCTCGCGGCGGCGCTGGCGGAGGCGTCGGACCTGGGCAGCATCCCGCCCGACGCCTACCGGCAGACCAAGACCCAGTTGCATGCCCCGACGACGGCGCGGATCCAGGAGGCCCGCGGTGTGGATGACGAGGTTCGCCGGATGTGGGGCACGGACGAGACGCTGGGACGGATCGCCGCCTATGTGGAGCGGCTGCGGCGCCGCTGACTAGTTCTCGTCGACGGTTTCGTCCAGGGCGACACCGGTCGGCGTGCGCCTGCGCCGCATTCGGTGCGACCCCTTGCCGGTCGGGCGCCGGTTACGCAACTTGGCCCGCGACTCGTCGGGCTCGTCGCCCTCGGCCGCTTCGGCGTCCTCGATCGGTGTTGCCTCGGTTGCCGGCTCCGGCTTGGGCTCGGTGGCCACGGCGGGTTCCGCGGCCGGCTCAGCCTGGTCGGCGTCCGCGGTCTCTTCGACTTCCCCGGCGGCGGTCTCCTCCTCGTCCGCCTCGTCGGCTTCGTCCGCCTCGGCCTCGTCGGCGGCCGTCTCGGTGTCGGCCTCCTCGCCCTTCTTGCGCCGCACGCGACGCTTCTTGGGCTTCTTCGCCTTGATCGGTTTGGGCGGCGGCGGGGGCAGCTCGGCGACGAAGGAGAGGTAGAAGGCGAAAAAGCCGAGCAACGCGATCGCGGCGGCGGCGCCGTAGATGCCGAACAGCCACCGCCCGGCGGCGTCCAGGCTCAGCCAGATCTCGCTGATCGCCGTCCCGATGATCAGCACACCGGCCAGCACGTGGGCCACGATCGACCAGATCCTGATGGACAAGGCCAGCTGCGGCGTCCCCAGCTCGGGCTTGCGGGTGCGCAGCTGGGTAAACACCACCGGCAGCGCCGCGAGCGCAATGAGGGCGCCCGTCACGATGCGCAGCGCCATCCCCAGCGTGCGTGAGGTGTCGCCCATCAGCTCCGGCCAGCGGGGCAACACGAAGAAGAAGTAGAGGGCGCCGGCAGCGAGGGCGAACACCAGGTGCCATGGCACGGCGATCTTGCGCCCCATACCCCTCCTCGTGCTGGTGAATTCACGCCAGCCTAAGGCGGCCGACCCGAATCCATATCAATTCGTACCTGTCCGCTAGGCGGACAAATGGCGGAGGATGCGGGATTTGAACCCGCGAGGGCTGTTAACCCAACCCGCGTTCCAGGCGAGCGCCATAGGCCACTAGGCGAATCCTCCGTGGCCATGGTAACCGAGGGCCCAACGGCCGCCGCCAGTTGCTCGTCGTCCACCCCGGGGCAGGTATTAGACTCATCGCTGGACCCCGCGCGGCGTCTATCCTGTGAACTCCCCCAGGGCCGGAAGGCAGCAAGGGTCAATGGGCTCTGTCGGGTGCGCGGGGTCCCCTAGGTCAAATGGGTGCCGACCCGCTGCGCGCGGGGCTGCCGCGCTTGCGATCGCCGCTATGCATCATCGGTGACGACCCGCCGCGCCCGGTCCCCCCGCAAGCGGGAGGTACCCCCGGCGCCGCGCTTGCGGCCGCCACCAATGCCGACAGCGAAAGGGTTCACGGTGTCGCTGGAGTCCCTCACCCCGGCCGAGCTCGCGGCCGCAAACGCCCGCCACCAGCAGGATTACGCGGCCCTGCAGGCCAAGAAGCTTTCTCTGGACCTGACCCGCGGGAAACCGGCCCCCGCCCAGCTGGACCTGTCCAACCAGCTGCTGAGCCTGCCCGGCGACGACTACCGCGACAGCGAGGGGACCGACGCCCGCAACTACGGCGGCCTGCACGGCCTGCCCGAACTGCGGGCCATCTTCGGCGAGCTGCTCGGCATCCCGGTGCAGAACCTGATCGCGGGCAACAACTCCAGCCTGGAACTGATGCACGACCTCGTCGCCTTCTCGATGCTGTACGGCGGCGTGGACTCGCAGCGGCCCTGGAAGGACGAACCGACCGTCAAGTTCCTGTGCCCCGTCCCCGGCTACGACCGGCACTTCGCCATCACCGAGACGATGGGCATCGAGATGATCCCCGTCCCGGTGCTGTCCGACGGGCCCGACGTCGACCTGATCGAAGAGCTGGTCGCCGCCGACCCGGCCATCAAGGGCATGTGGACGGTGCCGGTGTTCGGCAACCCGACCGGGGTCACCTACTCCTGGGACACCGTCCTGCGGCTGGTCCAGATGCGGACGGCGGCGCCGGACTTCCGGCTGTTCTGGGACAACGCCTATGCGGTGCACACTCTGACGCACGACTTCATCCGGCAGGTCGACGTGCTCGGGCTGGCGGCCGCCGCCGGCAACCCCCATCGCCCGTACGTGTTCGCATCCACCTCCAAGATCACCTTCGCCGGCGCCGGCGTGAGCTTCTTGGGCGGATCGCTGGGCAACATCGCGTGGTACCTGCAGTACGCGTCGAAGAAATCGATCGGACCCGACAAGGTCAACCAGCTGCGGCACCTGCGCTTCTTCCGTGACGCCGACGGCGTGCGCCTGCACATGCTGCGGCACCAGCAGATCCTGGCGCCGAAGTTCGCCCTGGCCGCCGAGATCCTGGATCAGCGGCTCAGCGACTCCAAAATCGCGTCCTGGACCGACCCCAAGGGCGGCTACTTCATCAGCCTCGACGTGCTGCCCGGCACGGCCAAGCGGACCGTCGCGCTGGCCAAGGACGCGGGTATCGCGGTGACCGAGGCCGGTGCGTCGTTCCCGTACCGGAAAGATCCGAAGGACACCAACATTCGGATCGCGCCGACCTTCCCGTCGCTGCCGGACCTGCGCGAGGCCGTCGACGGCCTGGCCACCTGCGCCTTGCTCGCGGCGTCGGAGTCGCTGCTGGCGTCGTCCGCCTCGAGTGTGAACTAGCCGACCCCGCCGGGCCGCATCGTCGTCGGCGGACGCCGGTAACCTGCTGACCGTGGCCCTCTACCGCAAATACCGACCGGCAACCTTCGCCGAAGTGGTGGGTCAGGAGCACGTCACCGAACCGCTGTCGATCGCCCTGGAAGCCGGCCGGATCAACCACGCGTATCTGTTCTCCGGGCCACGCGGCTGCGGGAAGACCTCCTCGGCGCGCATTCTGGCCCGCTCGCTGAACTGCGCGCAGGGGCCGACGGCCACCCCCTGCGGGGTCTGCGATTCCTGCCAGGCGCTGGCGCCCAACGCCCCCGGCAGCATCGACGTGGTCGAACTCGACGCCGCCAGCCACGGCGGTGTGGACGACACCCGCGAGCTGCGCGACCGCGCGTTCTACGCGCCGGCCCAGTCGCGCTACCGCGTGTTCATCGTCGACGAGGCGCACATGGTGACCACGGCGGGATTCAACGCGCTGCTCAAGATCGTCGAGGAGCCCCCCGAGCACCTGATCTTCATCTTCGCCACCACCGAACCGGAGAAGGTGCTGCCGACCATCCGGTCGCGCACCCATCACTACCCGTTCCGGCTGCTGCCGCCGAAGACCATGCGCGCGTTGATCGCTCGGATCTGCGAACAGGAGGGCGTCGCCGTCGACGACGCCGTCTACCCGCTGGTGATCCGCGCCGGCGGCGGCTCGCCCCGCGACACCCTTTCGGTGCTGGATCAGCTGGTGGCCGGCGCCGAAGGCGCCCACGTGACCTATCAGCGGGCGCTGGGCCTCCTCGGCGCCACCGACATGGCCCTGATCGACGACGCCGTGGACGCGCTCGCCGCCGCCGACGCCGCGGCGCTGTTCGGTGCGGTGGAGTCGGTGATCGATGCCGGCCACGACCCACGGCGTTTCGCCACCGATCTGCTGGAGCGGTTCCGCGACCTGATCCTGCTGCAGGCCGTCCCGGACGCGGCGAGCCGCGGCGTGGTGGACGCGCCGGAGGACGTGCTGGAGCGCATGCGTGAGCAGGCCACCCGGATCGGGCCGGCAACGCTGACCCGCTACGCCGAGGTGGTGCAGGCCGGGCTGGGGGAGATGCGCGGAGCCACCGCGCCGCGCCTGCTGCTCGAGGTCGTGTGCGCGCGACTGCTGCTGCCCTCGGCCAGTGACACCGAATCCGCCCTGCTGCAACGCGTCGAGCGCATCGAGACCCGGCTGGACATGTCCATTCCCGGCTCCGAGGCCACCGCCGCTGCGCCGCGCAGCGCGCCGGCGGCGGCCGAACCCGAGGCACCCGCCCGGTTCACCCGGCGGTCCGCGGCGGGCGCCGCCAAGCCCGAGCCGAAACCCGAGCCCAAGCTCGAGGCCAAGCCGGTCCCGGTCGCCGAACCGACCCCCGAGCCGCCCCCGGCGCCCGCGCCCGAACCGGCCGCGGCCCCGCCGCCGGCGGCCGAATCAGCCTCTGCGCCAGGCGAACTCAACACCGCCGCGGTGCGCAGCATGTGGCCGACGGTGCGCGAAAAGGTCCGTCAGCGCAGCCGCACCACCGAGGTGATGCTGGCCGGTGCGACCGTCCGGGCCCTCGAGGGCAACACGCTGGTGCTGAGCCATGAGTCGGCGCCGCTGGCCAAGAGGCTCTGCGAACAGCGCAACGCCGACGTCATCGCCGAAGCGCTCAAAGACGCGCTCGGCGTCAACTGGCGGGTGCGGTGTGAGGCGGGCGCGCCGGCCGCCGTGCCGACGGCCCCGCCCGCCGGCGGGGGAAGCGGCCCGGCCGCCAGCGCGCCGGAGCCCGCACCCGACCCGGATTCCGCGCGGCGCGACGAAGAAGAGGAACACATGCTCGCCGAAGCGGTCCGCGACGAGCCGTCGGCGCCGCGCCGCGACCCCGAAGAGGTCGCGCTGGAATTGCTACAGAACGAGTTGGGCGCCCGCCGCATCGACAACGGCTAGCCGAGGCGGGCGGGTCAGGGCGTCCACCACGGCCGCAGCGGCAGGTTGTCGTCGCCGCGCGGGTCGACCTTGGCGGCCAGCACGTGATGCAGCTGAAGGTTGTTCTGTTCGAACGCCACCCGCGATGCCGCCATGTACAGGCCCCACACCTTGGCGGTCGGCAAGCCGACCTCGGCGACGGCCGCGTCCCAGTGCTCGACCAGATTGCGGCACCAGTCGCGCAGCGTCATCGCGTAGTGATGGCGGAAGTTCTCCGCGTGCAACACCTCGAAGCCCGCATCCTGGATGTCGCTGGTGATGCGGCCCGAGCCGGTCAGCTCCCCGTCCGGGAAGACGTAGCGATCGGTGAACCCGCCGGCGAACGAGGTCGAGGTGTTGTCGTGGCGGGTGATGCAGTGGTTGAGCAGCAGCCCGCCGGTGCGCAGCTTCGACTTCAGGAAGCCGAAGTAGGCGGGGTAGTTCTTGACGCCGATGTGCTCGGTCAGCCCGATCGAGGACACCGCGTCGAACCGCGTCTCGCCGACGTCGCGGTAGTCGCTGTGCCGCACCTCGGCCAGCTCGGTGAGGCCTTCGTCGGCGATCGCCCGCTGCGCCCACTTCGCCTGCTCGGCCGACAGGGTGGCGCCGATGGCCCGCACGCCGCGGCGCGCGGCGTAGCGCACCATCCCGCCCCAACCGCAGCCGACGTCGAGCAGCCGGTCGCCCGGCTGCAGCCGCAACTTCTCGAAGATCAGCCGGTACTTGTTCTGCTGGGCGTCCTCCAGCGTCGCCTCGGCGTTGGGATACACCGCGCAGGTATAGGTCATCGATGGGCCCAACACCAGTTCGTAGAAGGTGTTGGAGACGTCGTAGTGGTGGTGGATGGCCTCGGCGTCGCGGGTCTTGCTGTGCATCAACCCTTCGGTGACCCGGCGCCACCGCGGCCGGGTTTCCTGGGGTGGCGGTGACACCGGCAGCAACCGCTCGAAGCCCATCGAACGGACGACATTGGCCAGCACCCGTGCCGGTGGCCGCTTGAATTCGACCCGATCGGTCAGCGTCTTGAGCAGTTGGTAAGGATCACCCGGATGCACGCCGTATGCCTGCAGGTCGCCCGCCACATAGGCGCGGGCCAGGCCGAGCTCGCCGGGCGCGGTGGCCAGGTAGGTGGCGCCGCGGGGGGTCCGAAGGTCCAGGCCCAGTTCGGCGTCCTCGCTTCCGGCGGTGCTGCCGTCGTAGGCGGTGAACTTCAGCGGATGTCGGCCGGTCGCGGCGAAGACCTCCAGGATCTCGGCCATGCTGAGTTTGCCCGTCGACGAGCGGTGCGGTTCTTTTGTCGTCGTCATCGCCGTTGCACCGCCTTTGCGTAGAGGTCGAGTAAGCGAGAATCGGGGTCATAGGTTTTCTTGACGGTGTTGTAGGCCTCGCCGCCGTACAACTCGTCGAAGTCCTCGCGGGAGTAGAACGAGTCGGAGTACAGCGACTTGTGCCCGTCGAGCTCGCTCACCTTGGCTTCGATCATCCGGTTGGTGGCGCCCTCGCATGGGCCGGCCGGCACCGACGACCAGAAGCCCACGTTGACGTAGGTGTGATCCGGCCGCATCGGGTACAGCGGCCAGCCGTCGTGGTCGCGCAGACGCAACGGGCACAACCAGATTGGCGTGATGGGGACGCTGTCGAGGAACCACTCCAAAAACTCGCAGGTCCGTTCGACCGGCACCTCGACGTCTTGCACCACCCGTTCGCGCGGTGGTCGGCCGTTGCGCTTCTCGATCCGGTCGGCGATGCCGAACCGCTGATCCAGCGCGATGAGCTTCCAGTAGAAGCTGCTGCGCCGGTAGCGGCGCGGCCACCAGCGGCGCAGCCGCGGGTCCTGGACGCCGAACGCGCGCGAGCACCAGAACCAATCGGTGTCCCAGCGCCAGAAGTAGTCGTTGATGGTCAGCCGGTCATCCTTGGTGGCTTCGACGCCCGCGGAGTCGTGCCGGATGGACTGGTAGTAGATGTCGCGGCCGGTGTAGTCGCTGACCGGGCCGGGAGTGGTGGTCCGCCGGCCCACACACAGGTAGCTTTCATCGGCGCTGAAGACCACGCCGTCGAGGTAGTCCACCGGCGTCCCGCCCTGCCCGCCGGTGTCGATGATGCGTTCCATCGCCGCGACCAGATCCGGCAGCGAGCGGAATCGGACGTGACGCAGCGCCACGAACGGCGCGACCGGTTCCAGCTCGATCCGAAGCCGTGTCGAATAACCAAGCGTCCCATAGGAATTCGGGAAGGCACGGAAGAGGTCGGCGTGCTGGGTGCGCGACGCGGTGAGCAAATCGCCAGCGCCGGTGAGGATGTCCATCTCCAGCACGGATTCATGCGGGAGGCCGTTGCGAAACGACGACGACTCGATGCCCAGTCCGCTCACCGCGCCGCCGAGGGTGATGGTCTTGAGCTGGGGGACGACCAGTGGCGCAAGGCCGTACGGCAGCGTGGCGGCGACCAGGTCCGCGTACGTGCACATGCCGGCCACGTCGGCGGTGCGGGTTTCGGGATCCACGCTCAGAACCCCGGTCAGTCCCGACGTGTCCAGGCCGGGCGCATCGCGTTTGGTGCGGGCGCGGAACAGATTTGACGTCGGCTTGGCCAGCCGGACGGCAGACGTTGCCGGGATGGATCGATAACTTGCCATCATCCGGTCGACGCCGGACTTGTGGGCCGAGAGTGCAGATCCAAGGACAGGCACCAGATATACCCTAGTCTTCGACAACAGCCCGTGCACCCGTCGCGAGCGGGCGGTACCGGGGAAATCAGCATGAGGAGGGGTCGCCTTGGGACAGGTGAGCGCAGAGAGCACCATCTTGATCAACGCGGAGCCCGCGGCAACCCTTGCCGCCGTCGCGGACTACCAGAACGTCCGCCCGAAGATTCTGTCGCCGCAGTACAGCGACTACCAGGTGGTGCAGGGCGGTCAGGGCGCGGGCACGATCGCCAAGTGGAAGCTGCAGGCCACCAAGTCACGCGTGCGCGACGTGCAGGCCGACGTCGACGTGGCCGGGCACACCGTCATCGAAAAGGACGCGAACTCGTCCATGATCATCAACTGGACGGTGGCCCCCGCCGGGCCCGGCTCCAGCGTCACCGTGAAGACCACCTGGACCGGCGCTGGCGGCGTGAAGGGCTTCTTCGAAAAGACCTTTGCGCCGTTGGGGCTGAAGAGGATTCAGGGCGAGGTGCTGGCCAACCTGAAGAAGGAACTGGAGAGCTGACCTAGCGGGGCGACGATGGCGGCCGGAACGGCCGGTTGAGGAGCCCCGCAATCAAGCTCAGCGCGCCTGGCCCTGCGAGGCCAAGAACCCCGCGACGCCGCGGACCAGTGCGTCGGCATACTTCTGCCGGCCCTCGGCGGATTCCATCAGCGCCGAGTCGGCGGGGTTCTTCATGTTGCCGCACTCGACGAGGATGGACGGGTACTGCGCCAGGTTCAGGCCGGTCAGATCCGAGCGGCCGTAGAGACCGTTCTGGCCGATGTAATTGGCCGGCGGGATCCCCGAGCCCTGCATCTGGTCGCGCATGATCCGCGCGTACTGCACCGACGGGCCCGCCTGCACCTGGTTGAGCGGCGGCGCCGAGTAGTTGACGTGGAATCCCCGCCCGGACGGCGGACCGCCGTCGGCGTGAATGGACAGGACCGCGTTGGGATGCAGCGCGTTGGCCGCGTTCGCGCGTTCGTCGACGCACGGCCCCAGGCCGGTGTCGTTGGCGCGGGACAGCGCGGTCCGCACGCCGAGGGCGCTCAGTTCGGCGCGCACCCGCAGCGCGGTGTCCCAGGTGAAGCTGTGCTCCATGTAGCCGGTGTTGGTCGCGGTTCCGCTGGTCTGACAGTCCTTCGTGCCGCCACGGCCGGTGGGCACCTGACGGTTGATGGAGCCGTCGTTGGAGCCGTTATGGCCCGGGTCGATGAAAACCACCATGCCGGCGATGTTGGACGGGACCGCCCCCGCGGTGGGCATGATCGCCGTCGAAGCGGCGACGAGCACACCGACCGCCAATTTGATCCCGACACGTCTGCTCAGTCGTAGGTCCACGGCGCAAAGCTAACGCCGAGCGGTCTACGCTGGGGGTTTCGAATCGCCGGAGACTCACGAGCGAAACCAACTCGAGACCAAGATGCGAGGGGATTGTCATGCAACCCGGAGGCGACATGTCGGCGCTGCTCGCCCAGGCGCAGCAGATGCAGCAAAAGCTCATGGAAGCCCAGCAACAACTGGCGAACGCCGAGGTGCATGGTCAGGCCGGCGGGGGTTTGGTGCAGGTCGTCGTCAAGGGCAGCGGCGAGGTGATCGCGGTGAAGATCGACCCGTCCGTCGTCGACCCATCGGACATCGAGACCCTGCAGGATTTGATCGTCGGCGCGATGGGGGACGCGTCCAAGCAGGTCACCCGGATGGCCCAGGAGCGGTTGGGGTCGCTGGCCGGCGGCTTCGGTCCCCCGCCGGGGCAGCCGCCCGCGCCGGCGCAGGGGCTCTAGGCGCTCCGCCACCGTCATGTTCGAAGGACCCGTCCAGGATTTGATCGACGAGCTCGGCAAGCTGCCGGGCATCGGGCCCAAGAGCGCTCAGCGCATCGCGTTCCACCTGTTGTCGGTGGAACCGCCGGACATCGACCGGCTGACCGCGGTGCTGGCCAAGGTTCGCGACGGCGTGCGGTTCTGTGCGGTGTGCGGCAACGTCTCCGACAACGAGCGGTGCCGGATCTGCGCGGATCCCCGCCGGGACAGCTCGCAGGTGTGCGTGGTCGAAGAGCCCAAGGACGTCCAGGCCGTCGAGCGCACCCGCGAGTTCCGCGGCCGCTACCACGTTTTGGGCGGTGCGCTCGATCCGCTGTCCGGGGTGGGGCCCGATCAGCTGCGGATCCGCGAGCTGTTGAGCCGGATCGGCGAGCGGGTCGACGACGTCGACATCACCGAGGTGATCATCGCCACCGACCCGAACACCGAGGGCGAGGCGACGGCCACCTACCTGGTGCGGATGCTGCGCGACATCCCCGGCCTGACCGTGACCCGGATCGCGTCGGGGCTGCCGATGGGCGGGGACCTGGAATTCGCCGACGAGTTGACGCTCGGTCGCGCCCTGGCCGGGCGCCGGGCCATGGTCTGA
This sequence comes from Mycobacterium sp. 1245801.1, assembly GCF_001673055.1. Taxonomy (NCBI): domain Bacteria; kingdom Bacillati; phylum Actinomycetota; class Actinomycetes; order Mycobacteriales; family Mycobacteriaceae; genus Mycobacterium; species Mycobacterium sp. 1245801.1. The sequence continues at coordinate 44,550 of NZ_LZKY01000193.1, read as the reverse complement.
CGTTCGTCAGGCCTTACTCAACTGGAACGGCCGGGTGACGGTCTTCCCGGGCTCTCCGCCACACGCGTCCGTCGTCGTCTGCTGGCCTTCGCCGGCGAGCGACACGGCATCGAAGCTGTAGTCGACGGTCACCGGAGCGATTACGCCGTTCGGGCACTGCGCCTGGGCCGTGCCGCTGTGCGTCCATCGCCCGTTGGCGAGGTGGAACTCCCAGCTGGTGACCAACGTCCCGCCATCTTGGGAGGTCGCCCGGGTGCAGTCCGATCCGCACGGGACGAAAAGCCAGGCGGTCGGTTTGTCGTTGTCCGTGTAGAGCACGTTGTACCGGCCGTTCAGCACTTCGGGGTTGGCGTGCGCCGGTGCCGACGACGCGAGAAACGCGGCGGTCAACGCGGCGCCGGCGGCAAGTCTGTGGCTGATCTTCGTCATCTCGTTTCGTCCTAGCGGGCCGCCAGCCGCTCGCGGCGCAGCAAGTCGACCTCCGGCATCGGCAGCGGCGCCAGCTCGCCGACCACCGTGCCGAGCAGCAGGTCGGCCAGCTGCGGGTTGCGGGCCAGGCATGGGCCGTGCATGTAGGTCGCGATCACGCTGCCCTGCACTGCGCCGTCGAAGCCGTCACCGGACCGGTTGCCCGCGCCCTTGACCACCGCGCCCAGCGGCGACGCCGCCGGCCCCAGCACGGTGCCGCCGCGGTGGTTCTCGAATCCGGTGAGGCGCTCGGTCAGGCCCGCCAGCAGCGGCTTGGTCGCCAGCTCGCCGATGGTGCGCACCTGTTGCGGCGACGTCGTCGCGTCCAGCATGCCCACGCCGTCGACGCGTTCCCCGGCCGACGTTTCATACCAGTGCCCGAGCACCTGAACGGCCGCGCAGATCGCCAGCACCGGAGCGCCCCGGTCCGCGGCGCGCTGCAGGCCCGGGTATTTGATCAGGTGCCGGGTGGCCAGGCGCTGCGCGTAGTCCTCCGCGCCGCCCAGCGTGTAGAGATCCAGCGACTCGGGAACCGGGTCGGCCAGCGTGATCTCGACGATCTCGGCGGCGATGCCGCGCAGCCGGAGCCGTTGCCGCAGCACCAGCGCGTTGCCGCCGTCGCCGTAGGTGCCCATCACGTCGGGCAGCACCAGCCCGATCCGTACCACCGAGTCAGCCATGGCGCGCCAATGCCCGTTGCAGCTGCAGGAACGCCGTGTAGTTGGCGACGACCTCCACCCGTCCGGGCGGGCACGACGCGATCGCGGCGACGGTGTCGTGCACCAGGGTGTGCTCGACGCCCGCATAGCCGAGCCGCACCGCCAGGTCGGTGCCGCGCTCCCCGGCGGCCACCACCGCGGTCTCCTCGCGCTGCTGAAGCTCGCCGGATTCACCTCGTGCACGAGGCTCACCGGCGAGAAGCTCGAACCGCACGTCCCAGAGCCACGACAGGTCCTCCCCGTCGGGCACCTGGCCGTTGACCGAGATGACCACCCCGGCCGCGTGCTTGTCCACCATCGACAGCGCCTCCTGCCAGCCGGCCGGGTTCTTCGCCAGGAGGATGCGCACCTCGTGCGCGCCGACCCGGACCGTCCGATAGCGCCCGGCGACCTCGTCGACGGTCGAGACGGCCGCCACCGCCTTGCCGGGATCGGCGCCCAACGCCACGGCGGCCGCGACGGCCTGGGCGGCGTTGCCCCGGTTGACCGCGCCGGGCAACGCCAGCCGCATCGGCAGCGAGAGGCCGTCCGGCCCGTAGAGGCTCTCGTCGTCGAACCACCACTGCGGGCTAGGGCGTTTGAAGTCCGCGCCCGTGGAATACCAGTGGCCCCGGTCGCGGACGATGACCTCGCCGCTGCGCGGGCAGCTGACCGAGTCGTTCGACCACGACCCACCCGCGGCCACCCACACCACGTTCGGGCTGTCGTAGGCGGCCGAGGTCATCAACACGTCGTCGCAGTTGGCCACGACGACCGCCCCCGGGTGCCGGGCCAGGCCCGCGCGCAGGGTCCGTTCGATGACGTTGATCTCGCCGACCCGGTCCAGCTGGTCGCGCGACAGGTTGAGCAGCACGACGACGCCGGGGTCGACGGCGTCGGACACGTGCGGGACGTGCATTTCGTCGACTTCCAGGGCCGCCAGCGGCGCACCCCGGTTGGCGGCCAGCGCGGCGATCAGGCCGGCGTCCATGTTGGCGCCCTCGGCGTTGGTGGCCACCGAACCGAGCGTCGCCAGCGCGGCCGACGTCATGCGGGTGGTGGTGGATTTGCCGTTGGTGCCGGTGACGATGACGGTGCGCCGTCCCGCGGCGAGTTGCCGGAGCACCGAGCGGTCCAGCGTCATCGCGATCAGGCCGCCGATCATCGCCCCGGCGCCGCGGCCGGTCACCCGCGATGCCCAGCGCGCGCTCGCCCCTGCGGCGAGGGCCAGACGGGCACGGGTGGTAACCACCCCGGAAGTTTAAATGTGCCACCCCGACACGGCGTCTTTCGACCGGGTGATGTCGGTCGGCCGTGCCATCCTCAGTGCATGAGCGGGGTGTCCTGGGGTCGGCCGGCCAGCGAGCCGGACGCCGGGTGGGCCGTCGTCGACGTCGAGACGTCGGGTTTCCGGCCGGGTCAGGCGCGGATTATCAGCGTGGCCGCGCTCGGCCTGGACGCCGACGGCAACGTCGAGCAGTCGGTGGTGAGCCTGCTCAACCCCGGGGTGGACCCGGGCCCCACGCACGTGCACGGCCTGACCGCCGCCATGCTGGAAGACCAGCCGCAATTCGCCGACATCGTCGGCGACGTGGCCGAGGTGCTGCGTGGGCGCACCCTGGTCGCCCACAACGTGGCGTTCGATTACGCGTTTCTCGCTGCCGAAGCCGAACTGGCCGAGACCGAACTGCCCGTCGACAGCGTCATGTGCACTGTGGAGCTGGCCCGGCGGCTGGACCTCGGCATCGACAACTTGCGGCTGGAGACGCTCGCGGCGCACTGGGGCGTCACCCAGGAGCGGCCGCACGACGCCTTCGACGACGCGATGGTGCTGACCGGTGTGCTGGCTTCGGCGCTCAAGCTCGCCCGCGAGGGCGACATCTGGTTGCCGATCCACCCGGTGACCCGGCGCCGCTGGCCGAACGGCCGCGTCACGCATGACGAGCTGCGCCCGCTGAAGGTGCTGGCCTCCCGGATGCCCTGCCCGTATCTGAACCCGGGTCCCTACGTCGGCGGCCGACCGCTGGTGCAGGGCATGCGTGTGGCGCTGGCCGCCGAGGTCGGCCGCACCCACGAGGAACTCGTGGAACGGATCCTGCATGCCGGGCTGGCCTACAGCGACGCGGTCGACCGGGAGACCTCGCTGGTGGTCTGTAACGACCCCGCCCCCGAGCAGGGCAAGGGCTACCTCGCGCGGCAGCTGGGGGTGCCGGTGCTCTCCGACGCGGAGTTCATAGCCGGCATCGGCGCGGTGATCGGCGGCACCAGCATGGACGAATTCACCGACGTCCGGGCGCTGGATCAGCAGCTCGCGCTGTTCTGACAGCTGCTTTGCCCGTCAGGGGCCGCCGTGCCAGTGTTCGATGCGGTGATGGTCGGGAGCGAATCCGTGCTCGACGCCCCACAACACTGCCTGGGTGCGACTGCCGAGGCCGAGCTTGCGATAGATCGTCCGAATGTAGGACTTCACGGTGTTAGGACTCAGGTAGGTCAACCGCGCCACGTCCGCGTTGCTCTTACCCTGGGTGATCAGCGCAAGGATCTCCGCTTCGCGATCGCTGAGTCCTTCACCGCGACCCGGCCAGTCCAGCCCGGGCGCGCTGCGCGCTCGGCCTGCCACCGGACTGATGACCACTTCACCGGAATGCACGGCCTCTAAAGCGGCAACCAGCTCGCGCGCCGGAAGAGTCTTGGAGAGATAGCCTCGCGCGCCGCGCTGCCGTGCGCTGGCGATGAGATCGGGGTGAAAGTTCCACGTATATACGACGACTCGGCGCGCTCGCGGGTTGGCAACCAGAATTCCGATCTCTTCGTGATCGGACTCGGGTTGGGCGAATGAGTCGTACAGCACGATGTCGACCGCGTCATCGACGGGCATGGTGGAGTCGAGTTCTGCGATGACGACGCGGTCTCGGTACGGGTCCAGCATGTTGGCTACGCCCTTGACGACAACGTCGTAGTCGTCGACGAGCGCGACGGTGATCGGCGTTCGGGATCGCGACTCGGGCGGCATGCCGACGAGATTACCTACCTAAGGGTGTATTGGTACCCCCCTTAAGGGTGGTCGACTGAGCTCAGCGTCGGGCAACCGGCCGAACCAAGCAGTCAGGCATTTCAAGGGGAAGGCGCACCATGATCATTCTCGGTATCGTCCTGCTGATCGCGGGATTTCTGCTCAAGATGTCCATCTTGTGGACCCTCGGGATCATCCTCGTTGTGATCGGAGCAATCCTGGCGGTCCTGGGAAGCACCGGCCGGGCGGTCGGCGGCCGACGGCATTACTTCTGAGACGGCCGCCGCGCATCGCCTGGGACGCACTGCCGCGAGTTCTCGAGTGGCTGCTCGCCGTTTAGCGTTCAGGGCCCATCAGCGGGGGACTCGCCGCCACGGCGCCGTGGCGGCGAGTCCCCCGCATTAGCGCTGTTTGATCACCCGCGAGCGGCGCGGTTGACCGCCGACACGACCGCGCGCAGCGACGCAGAGGTGATGGACGGCGCGATGCCGACCCCCCACACCGTCTGACCGCCGACCGGACCTGATGGGTGCCGACCCGCTTCGCCCGGCAACGCCGCGCTCGCGATCGACACCGGACCTGATGGGTGCCGACCCGCTTCGCCCGGCAACGCCGCGCTCGCGATCGACACCGACGCCTCCACGTAGGCCGCGGCCTGCGCGTCGTCACCGGCGCTCATGGCGTGTTCGGAGTAGTCCAGGACGGCCACGTCGAAGCCGACACCGCCGAGCGCGTGCACGAACGCGGCCAGCGGGCCGTTGCCCTGCCCGCTGATCTCGGTCTCCACCCCGTTGATCTTGACCGTCGCGGTGATGCGGGTGACCCCGCTGTCGTCCTCCGCCGCGTCGACGCGCTGTTTGATCCGCTCCAGCGGCAGTACCGGGGCCAGATACTCCTCGGAGAAGGCATCCCACATCTCCTTGGGGCTGACCTCGCCGCCTTCTCCCTCGCTGATCTTCTGCACCACCTGGGAGAACTCGATCTGCAGCCGGCGCGGCAGGGCCAGGCCGTGATCGGCCTTCATGATGTAGGCCACCCCGCCCTTGCCCGACTGCGAGTTGACCCGGATCACCGCCTCGTAGGTACGCCCGACATCCTTGGGGTCGATCGGCAGGTACGGCACCTGCCAGAGCATGTCCTCGACGTCCGCGCCGGCCTCATCAGCGTCGACCTTCATCTGGTCCAGGCCCTTGTTGATCGCGTCCTGGTGGCTGCCGGAGAACGCGGTGTAGACCAGGTCGCCGCCGTACGGGTGCCGTTCGTGCACCGGCAGCTGGTTGCAGTACTCCACGGTGCGGCGGATCTCGTCGATGTTCGAGAAGTCGATCTGCGGGTCCACGCCGCGGGAGAACAGGTTCAGCCCCAGCGTCACCAGGCACACATTGCCGGTGCGCTCGCCGTTGCCGAACAGGCAGCCCTCGATGCGGTCGGCCCCGGCCTGATAGCCCAATTCGGCTGCGGCGACGGCGGTTCCGCGGTCGTTGTGCGGATGCAGGCTCAGGATGACCGATTCGCGGTTGGCCAGGTTGCGGCTCATCCACTCGATCGAATCGGCGTAGACGTTGGGCGTGGCCATCTCGACGGTGGCGGGCAGGTTGAAGATGATCGGGTTGTCCGGGGTCGGTGCGATGATCTCGCCGACGGCGTCGCATACCTGTTTGGCGTATTCCAGCTCGGTGCCGGTGTAGGACTCCGGCGAGTACTCGAACCGCCACCGGGTGCCGGGGTATTTGGCGGCTTCCTCGACGCACTTGCGGGCGCCTTCAGTCGCGATGGCCTGCACCGCGGCGCGGTCGGCGCGGAACACGACGCGGCGTTGCAGGATCGACGTCGAGTTGTAGAAGTGCACGATGGCCTGCGGCGCGCCGTCGCACGCCTCGAAGGTGCGCTCGATCAGCTCCGGCCGGCACTGGGTCAGCACCTGGATGGTGACGTCGTCGGGGATGGCGCCGTCGGTGATGATTTCGCGGACGAAGTCGTAGTCGGTCTGGCTGGCCGACGGGAATCCGACTTCGATTTCCTTGTAGCCCATGCGAACCAACAGATCGAACATGCGGCGCTTGCGTGCCGGGCTCATCGGGTCGATCAGCGCCTGATTGCCGTCACGCAGGTCCACCGCGCACCACAGCGGCGCATGAGCGATGACCCGGTCCGGCCAGGTCCGGTCGGGCAGCCGGATGGGCTCGACCTCTTCGGCGAAGGGCCGGTACCGGTTAACCGGCATGGACGAGCCGCGCTGCGGGTTCCAGGTGGGCTGCCCGGGCGCTGGTGGGCCCGCGGGCGAGACGATGGTGCGTGTCGAACTGAATGCGTCGGGATTAGAAGTCACGGTGATTGCTCCGGGGTATCAGAAGGGAACTTCAGACCGGCGCATCGCGAACACCCGCGACGGGAAGCCGGTCTGGATCAGACCCCGTCGCGGCGTCCGAGGAGGAGCACCCGCTGCACGTCCTGCACTTTACCGCTTATGGCGCCTTGTTAAAAATGCCGCCGAGACGGTAGCGAATGCGCGGGCCGGGGAACCAGGTATCGCGACGTAAATCACCATGCGGTGGCACGTATTCTGTTGTGGACTTATACGCAAATTTTCGATGTCCAGGGCCGGAGAGGCGGGAAAACCGTGGCGCTCGTCGTGCAGAAGTACGGCGGATCCTCAGTGGCGAACGCCGATCGGATCCGTCGCGTGGCCGAGCGCATCGTCGCGACCAAGAAACAGGGCAACGACGTGGTCGTCGTCGTCTCCGCCATGGGCGACACCACCGACGACCTGATGGACCTGGCCCAGCAGGTGTGTCCGGCGCCGCCGCCGCGCGAACTGGACATGCTGCTGACCGCCGGTGAGCGCATCTCCAATGCCCTGGTCGCGATGGCGATCGAATCGCTGGGCGCGCAGGCACGCTCATTCACCGGCTCGCAGGCGGGCGTGATCACCACGGGCACCCACGGCAACGCCAAGATCATCGACGTGACGCCGGGACGCCTGCAGGCCGCGCTCGACGAGGGGCGCATCGTGCTGGTGGCCGGTTTCCAGGGCGTCAGCCAGGACACCCGGGACGTGACCACGCTGGGCCGCGGCGGGTCGGACACCACCGCGGTGGCGCTGGCCGCGGCGCTGCGCGCCGACGTGTGCGAGATCTACACCGACGTCGACGGCATCTTCAGCGCCGACCCCAGGATCGTGCACAACGCCCGCAAGCTGGACACCGTCACCTTCGAGGAGATGCTCGAGATGGCGGCGTGCGGCGCCAAGGTCTTGATGCTGCGCTGCGTCGAATACGCGCGCCGCTACAACATTCCGGTGCACGTCCGATCCTCTTATTCGGAAGACCCGGGCACCACCGTCGTCGGATCGATCAAGGACATAGCCATGGAAGACCCCATCCTGACCGGAGTCGCGCACGACCGCAGCGAGGCCAAGGTGACCGTCGTCGGCATTCCCGACATCCCCGGATATGCCGCCCGCGTCTTCCGGGCGCTCGCCGATGCCGACGTGAACATCGACATGGTGTTGCAGAACGTCTCCAAGGTCGAGGACGGCAAGACCGACATCACCTTCACCTGCTCACGGGACAGCGGGCCCACCGCGGTGGCCAAACTCGATGCGCTCAAGGACGAGATCGGGTTCAGCCAACTGCTCTACGACGACCACGTCGGCAAGGTGTCGCTGATCGGGGCGGGCATGCGCAGCCACCCGGGCGTCACCGCCACCTTCTGTGAGGCCCTGGCCGAGGTGGGTGTCAACATCGAGCTGATTTCCACCTCGGAGATCCGGATCTCGGTGCTGTGCCGCGACACCGAACTAGACAAGGCCGTCGTGGCGTTGCACGAGGCGTTCGAGCTCGGCGGCGAGGAGTCGGCGACGGTGTATGCGGGGACGGGTAGATAAATGGTTGCTATCGGAGTTGTTGGCGCCACCGGCCAGGTCGGCCAGGTGATGCGCCGGTTGCTCGACGAGCGGGACTTCCCCGCGACGACGGTGCGGTTCTTCGCCTCGGCGCGCTCGCAGGGCCGCAAGCTGGAATTCCGCGGCCAGGAGATCGAGGTCGAAGACGCCGCGACGGCGGACCCGAGTGGGCTGGACATCGCGTTGTTCTCCGCCGGCAAGACGATGTCACTGGTGCAGGCGCCGCGGTTCGCCGCGGCCGGGGTAACGGTGATCGACAACTCGTCGGCTTGGCGCAAGGACCCGGACGTGCCGCTGGTGGTGTCCGAGGTGAACTTCTCCCGCGATGCCGGCAACCGACCCAAGGGCATCATCGCCAACCCCAACTGCACCACCATGGCCGCCATGCCGGTGCTCAAGGTGCTGCACGAGGAAGCCGGGCTGCAACGCCTGGTGGTGTCGAGCTATCAGGCGGTATCGGGCAGCGGGATCGCCGGGGTCGAGGAGCTGGCGACCCAGGCACGCGCGGTCATCGACGGCGCCGAGCAGCTGGTGCACGACGGCAACGCCGTAGCGTTTCCGGCGCCCGAAACCTACGTCGCGCCGATCGCCTTCAACGTGATCCCGTTGGCCGGCTCCCTGGTGGACGACGGCTCCGGTGAGACCGACGAGGACCAGAAGCTGCGCCACGAGAGCCGCAAGATCCTCGGCATCCCCGAGCTGGCGGTCAGCGGCACCTGCGTGCGGGTGCCGGTGTTCACCGGGCACTCGCTGTCGATTAACGCCGAATTCGAACGACCGCTGTCGCCGGAGCGGGCCCGCGAACTGCTCGACGGCGCGCCCGGGGTCAAGGTGGTCGACGTGCCGACCCCGTTGGCGGCCGCCGGTGTCGACGAGTCGCTGGTCGGCCGGATCCGGCGCGATCCCGGGGTGCCCGACGGCCGCGGCCTGGCGCTGTTCATCTCCGGTGACAACCTGCGCAAGGGGGCGGCGCTGAACACCATCCAGATCGCCGAGTTACTCGCCGCCGAGTTGTGAATCCGCGGGTGAGTTCCGCGACGCGGTTCTCGCTTCTTGCGGCGTCATTGCTTGTGCCGCAATGCTTTTGGATAGCGCATGCCGACCCGCCCGCTCCGGCGCCCGAGCCGGTGCTGCAGCCGTTGGCGCCCGGTCAGGTGCTGCGGATCGGCCCCACCGCCGGAACCGGTACGCCGACAGGGGATTACGGCATCGGCGCGACCGATCTGTGTGAGTTCGTCGAATTCCCAGCCGAATTGCTCCAAGTGTGCGGCGACAGCTTCGCGGGTCAGGGCGTCGGCTTCGGCGGTTGGTACGCGCCCGTCGCGTTGCGCGTCGACACGTCCTCCGTCGACGATCCCGGCGGGGTGCGCTACACCGGGGTCACCGGCATCAGCAATCCGCTGCTGGCCGATCCCGCCCCGCCGGGGGCCTCGCAGTTACCCGCCGGGGTGGTGCAGATCAACCGGCGCAACTACCTGATGGTGACGACGACCAAAAACCTCGAACCGCAGACCTCCCGGCTGGTGACGGCCGAACCGGCGCGCGCGGGCTGGCAGACGATCCCCGGGTCCAAGCGGCCCGCCTCGTATCAGGGTGGCTCGCAGACGCAGATCAGCGGCTACTACGACCCGATCCCCACCCCGGAGTCACCCAGTGGGTGGGTGTACATCGTGGCCGACAGTTTCACCCGCCGGGACCCGGTGGTGCTCTACCGGGCCACACCGCAGACGTTCACCGACCGGTCCCGGTGGCAGGGTTGGGCGGCGGGTCCGCAAGGGGGCTGGGGCAAGCCGCCGACGCCGCTGTGGCCCGACGCGGTGGGTGAGATGTGCATCCGGCAGATCGACGGCAAGGCGGTGCTGTCCTATTTCAACGCCGTCACCGGCAACATGGAGGTCCGGGTGGCCGACGACCCGACGTCGCTCGGCGACGCGCCGGTCACCACGGTGGTGCAGCACGACGAGTGGCCGGACCCGGCGGAAAGCCTGCCGCCGCCCTACGACAATCGGCTGGCGCAGCCCTACGGCGGCTACATCTCACCCGGCTCGACGCTCGACGAGCTCCGAATCTTTGTCAGTCAGTGGGACACCCGCGCCCGGGTGGCCGCGCCGTACCGGGTGATCCAGTTCGCGGTCAATCCGCTACGGCCCGAATAGCAGCCTTTAACGGCTCCCAGCCGCACAAGTTGCGGGCGCCGTCGCGATCGACTCCCCGATGACCCGATCGGGAGCGCGACAAGCCAGATGGTTGGCCGGGCGTCCTCGGGTTGGGTTAGTGCGTCGTCAGGTAGGAAACCCCGTCATTCATATACATCCGCAGCGGTGCGCATCGGATCGAACATTGCAAAGGAGTCAGCTATGTCAAACGCCGGTATCGCGCTGGTGCTCGCCCTATGCGCGGCACTGGCATCGGCGTTTGGGAATGTGATTCGTCAGCGGTCCGCGCAAGAGATCACCGACGAACCGGTCGGCCACCTCGCCCTGTTCCGCAAGTCGTTGGGCGACACTCGGTGGTGGTTGGGCAGCGCGGGGGCTGTCGCCAATTACGCCCTGCTGGCCGCGGCGTTGGGCATTGGGTCGGTAATGCTGGTGACGGCGCTGCAGGTGACGGCACTGCTGTTCGCTTTGCCGATCTATGCGCGGCTGACGCATCACCGGATAACCCGCTGGGAATGGGCCTGGGCGGCGCTGCTGGCAGTCGCGTTGGTCGCGTTCATCATGATCGGTCAGCCGGAGGCGGGCCAATCGCGGGGATCGCTGACAAGCTGGACCGTCGTCGTCATGGTGATAGCCCCGCTGTCGGCGTTGTGTGTCTTGGGCGCGCGGATGTGGCCGGGTCGTCCGCCCGCGGCGGTGCTTCTGGCGGTGGTGGCGGGTTTGTCGCTGGCGGTGTTCGCGGTGCTGACCAAGGGCGTCGTCGATGCGCTGGGAGGCGGCTTCGGTGCCCTGCTCCGCGCGCCCGAGCTGTATGTCTGGATACCGACCGCACTGGCCGGGATGATCTTTCAGCAATCGTCATTCCGGGCCGGCGCATTGACAGCCTCGATGCCAACGGTGATCGTGGCCGAGCCGATCGTGGCATCGGCGCTTGGGGTGATCGTGCTGGGCGAGACCCTCCACGCCTCGGGCCCCAAGGCTTTCGCCCTGGTAGTCGCAGTGCTGGTGGTTATCGTCGCGACCTGGGCCTTGGCCCGCGGCAAGGCCGCCTCAATGGCCGCTCGCGCCGGAAGCGACACGAACACGACGGCCGAGCCTGAGCCGCCGTCGGACCGCTAGGCGGAGGCGCTACCGTCGTCCCGCCCGATTGGTGATGCGACGCCCGGTGACGCCGAGGTAGATGCTTATGAGGATGCACGCGAAGACGATGCCAACCAGGAAGGGAATGATCTTGAATCCGCCATTTTGGTTGGAGTAGCCCAGTTTGTAGGACACCCAGGTTCCAAGGAATGAGCCGAGTGCGCCCAATACCACAGTCATCACGACGCCGATGTTCTGCTTGCCGGGCATGATGAGCCTGGCCAGTCCGCCCACGACGAGTCCGACGAAGATGGCACCGATAATTGTCCCGATCACTTGAAACTCCTCTGGTAGCACAGGTCATCGCTTTGATGTGGAGAGAGATACCCGTTTCTTGGCCTGTTGAGCCCGCTAATCCCCGCAGGCGTCGAGGGCGATGCAGCACGTAGGGCTTACTTCGCGATCCGAGTCGACGACATCGACGCCGTGGCTTGCGGTCCAACGCGCGGAGGTAACAGTTCGCGGCCAACTTGCTGCGGCCCGAATAGCGCGTTTTCACCCGCTGACCGGGGGCTTTACTTCACAGCTGCTACATAAGTAGCGCATAGCCGCCACTACTGTTAACGGCTTCATCATTTGTCTCATGAGTGAAACATCTGAATCCCCCACTGTGCGGCACTCCACCGCCACTGCACCGGTCGCCGCCGAAGCGGCGGCGGCCTACCGGGCCCCGCGGGTCTTCCAACTCGCCGCGTGGGTCGCCATCGTCGCCGGCATCGTGTTCATCGTCGCGGTCATCTTCTTCACCGGCTTCATCCTCGGCCACCGCGGCGGCCATCACGGACACCACCACAAGCACCACCACGCGATGGTGCACCACCGTGGCCCCGGCGGCCCCGGCAACTTCGGCGGCCCGGGCGCACCGGGCGCGCCGGGCGGTCAGGGTGGTCAGGGCGGCCAGACCGGGCCGGGAGCCACCAGCACCGCGCCGGCTCCCTCGGGCGTGCGTCCCAGCGGCATGGCCCCGGGCCAGCTCCCGCCGTCGGTCCTGCACTCGGCGGCCGCGCTGGGACAGACCCCGAGCGTCATCGTGCTGACCAACTGAAACCCCCTCGCCAACCGTGGCCCGGCGCTCGAGTGGAGCGCCGGGCCACCTGTCTTTGGCGGTAACCGGCCCCTAACCGCCGCATCTCGATTCACCACAATTTTGTCGGCGGGCCCTGTTGAAGCACAGGTATGCGCGGCAATATGGCAAGGCATGAGCGAGACACCCGAAGAACGAGTTGAGCCCACCGCCGAGCCGGCCCCAGCCGCACCGGTCACCGCGCCACCGCCGCCACCCCCGGACCGGGTGCAGCCGCCGCGCCTCTACACGGCGGCGGCCTGGGTGGTGATCGTCGCCGGCATCGTGTTCATCCTCTCGTCGCTGTTCTTCGTCGGTGCCTTCATCTGGAAGCACCAGCACCCCTGCCACCATCAGCACGGCATGTTTCACCCCGGTGGCCCCGGACCGGGCAATGGGCCCTGGGGACCCGCTGGTCCCGGGCCGGGCAACGGACCTGGGCAGTACGGCGGTCCCGGCGGCGGCTACGGCCCGTGGTACGGCGGACCCGGTGGCCCGGGTGGACCCGACAACGGGCCCTGGGGATACGGCCCCGGGGGTCCCGGCTTGATCGTTCCGATGCCCCCGAGCGGTCCGGGCGGTCCCGGCGGGCCGCATGGCGGCCCGGGTGTCAGCGGCCCCGGCCAACCGCCGGCCGTCAGCGCGCCCCCCGGTGCGCCGGCGCCGCCCCCGTGACGGCGCCCGCCGCACTCACGGCCTATTTCCAGCCCCAAATGGGTAAGGACCCGTAGTGGGCAACCGATGGTGTTGCTCAAAATTTTCTTGACCGGATCAAGAAAAGGGGAATACTCGGTTGCAGGCCGGAAGGCCCGGGTCGCGGACAGCCACGCCGAACCTGCTTGATGAGCAAGCGAATTCGGTGTCGCCGTGCGCGATCCGGGGCTGTGCGGCCTTCCGCCCGGTGACGAGGAGAGCGTAATGACGGAGCGTTTCACGACCAATGACGCCGGTATCGCTGCGCCGAGCGACGATCAGTCGCTGACGATCGGCCCAGACGGCCCGATTCTGCTGCAGGACCACTACCTGATCGAGCAGATGGCGATGTTCAACCGCGAGCGCATCCCGGAGCGCCAGCCACACGCCAAAGGCGGTGGCGCGTTTGGTCATTTCGAGGTGACCAACGACGTCAGCAAGTACACCAGGGCCGCGGTGTTCCAGCCCGGCACCAAAACCGACATGCTGGCCCGGTTTTCGACGGTCGCCGGTGAGCGCGGCAGCCCAGACACCTGGCGGGACCCGCGTGGCTTCGCGCTGAAGTTCTACACCACCGAAGGCAACTTCGATCTCGTCGGCAACAACACGCCGGTCTTCTTCATGCGCGACCCGTTGAAGTTCCAGCACTTCATCCGGTCCCAGAAGCGCTTGCAGGCAAGCAATGTGCGCGACCACAACATGCAGTGGGACTTCTGGAGCCTGTCCCCGGAATCGGCGCACCAGGTGACCTGGCTGATGGGCGACCGGGGGATCCCCAAGACCTGGCGCAACATGAACGGCTACAGCAGCCACACGTACAGCTGGATCAACGCCGCCGGCGAGATCTTCTGGGTGAAGTACCACTTCATCACCGATCAGGGCATCGAGTTCCTGACCCAGGAGGACGCCGACCGGCTGGCCGGTGAGGACGGCGACTACCACCAGCGCGACCTGTTCGAGTCGATCGAGCGCGGGGACTACCCGAGCTGGACGCTGAAGATGCAGATCATGCCGTACGAGGAAGCCAAGGACTATCGGTTCAACCCGTTCGATCTGACCAAGGTGTGGCCGCACGGCGACTACCCGTTGATCGACGTCGGCAAGATGACGCTGAACCGCAACGTCACCGACTACCACGCCGAGATCGAGCAAGCGGCCTTCGAGCCGAACAACACCGTGCCCGGCACGGGGCTGAGCCCGGACAAAATGCTGCAGGCGCGCGGCTTTTCGTACTCGGACGCGCATCGGGCCCGGCTGGGGACCAACTACCGGCAGATCCCGGTCAACACCCCCAGAGTCGAGGTGAACAGCTATTCCAAAGACGGCGCCATGCGGATCAACAACGTGTCCGACCCCGTGTATGCGCCCAATTCCTACGGTGGTCCGCACGCCGATCCGGCCCGCGCCGCCGAGGTGCGCTGGCATGCCGACGGCGACATGGTCCGCTCGGCCTACACGCTGCACGCCGAGGACGACGACTGGGGACAGGCCGGCACCATGGTCCGCGAAGTTCTCGATGACGCGGCCAGGGAACGCTTGGCGCACAACATCATTGGTCACGTCTCCCAAGGCGTGAAGGAACCGGTGCTGTCGCGGGTGTTCGAGTACTGGCGCAATGTCGACCCCGACCTCGGCAAGAAGGTCGAGGAAGGCGTGCGGGGCAACGGGGGCTGACCGCTCGTCGGGTCGCCTGGCATGATCGCTGCATGACCACGCGGGTTACGCAGGTTGCCCAGAGGCGCGGGGCCGCCGTCGTCGTCGGCCTGGCCTTGGCAGGCACCATCGCGGTTCCGGTCGCCGCCGCGCGCCCGTCGGAGCCCGGCGTGGTGAATTACGCCGTCCTGGGCAGGGGGTCGGTCGGCAACATCGTCGGCGGACCCATGGGGTGGGAGTCGGTGTTCACCCAGCCCGGGCAAGGCGACTGGGTCGACCTTCCCGAGTGCAACAACTGGGCCGACATCGGCCTGCCCGAGGTGTACAACGATCCCGACCTGGCCTCGTTCAACGGGGCCGTCACCCAGACGTCGGCCACCGACCAGACGCACCTGGTGAAACAGGCCGTCGGGGTGTTCGCCACCAATGAGGCGGCGGCCCGGGCGTTTCATCGCGTGGTGGATCGAACCGTGGGCTGCTCGGGGCAGACCACCGCGATCCACCTGGACAATGGCAGCACCCAGGTGTGGTCGTTCGACGGCGGCCCGGCCGGCCCCGCCGACGAGAACTGGACCAAGCAGGAGGCGGGCACCGATCGCCGGTGCTTCGATCAAACCAGGCTGCGCGAAAACGTGTTGCTGCAGGCAAAGGTGTGCCAATCCGGCAATGCCGGACCCGCGGTCAACGTGCTAGCTGGGGCGATGCAGAACGCGCTGGGTCAATAATCGAGCGATTGGGTAACCGTGTTCCCCGAGCACGTCAAAGTGCGCAGAAGGGAATATGTCGGGGGCGTCTGATAGATGAAGCACTAGACGAAGTAGTGCCGATTATCGTTCGATTAGCTGCGCAGGGAAGCGGTCCGCAGGTGCGTGTTCAGGCTGCGGGGCCCGAAGGGATCGTGATATGACGTTCGCGCCGATCACCGCCGCGGCTTCGCGACCGGAGTCGCGGGCGGCCGGTGCCGACCCTGCCCCCGACCTGAGCATCGCCGAGCCGGCCGACTCGGCGGCCGTCGCGCAATACATCGCCGAAGGCTGTCTGGTGGACGCCCCGCTGGGCCGGGTGGGTCTGGAACTGGAGGCCCACTGCCACGACCCGGCCGACCCGCACCGCCGGCCGAGCTGGGATGAAATCGCCGACGTGCTCGCCGCGCTGCCCGCGATGCCGGGCGGTAGCAGGATCACCGTGGAACCGGGCGGCGCCGTCGAACTGTCCGGGCCGCCGGCCGACGGCGTGGCACCCGCCATCGACGCCATGCGCCGGGACCAGGCCGTGCTGCGGCCGGCGTTTGCTGAGGCTGGGCTGGGCCTGGTGTTCCTCGGCGCCGACCCGCTGCGGCCGCCCCAGCGCATCAATCCCGGCGCCCGGTACCGCGCCATGGAACGGTTCTTCGCCACCAGCCGCTCCGGGGAGGCGGGCGCGGCGATGATGACGTCCACCGCCTCGATCCAGGTCAACGTGGACGCCGGCCCGCGGGAGGGCTGGGCTGCGCGGGTGCGCCTGGCGCATGCCCTGGGGCCCACCATGATCGCGATCACCGCCAATTCGCCGATGCTGGTCGGCGACTTCACCGGCTGGGTGTCCAGCCGCCAGCGGGTGTGGGGCCGGATGGACTCGGCGCGCTGCGGGCCCATCCTGGGGGCCAGCGGCGACGACCCCGGCACCGACTGGGCGCGGTACGCCCTCAAGGCGCCGGTGATGTTGGTGCACAACCCCGACGCCGAGGCCGTCACCCATTGGGTGCCCTTTGCCGACTGGGTCGACGGCCGGGTGCTGCTCGGGGGTCGCCGTCCCAGCCTGGCCGACCTGGAATATCACCTCACCACGTTGTTCCCGCCGGTGCGCCCCAGGCAGTGGCTGGAGATCCGCTACCTGGACAGCGTGCCGGACCCGTTGTGGCCCGCCGTGGCGTTCACCCTGGTGGCCCTGCTCGACGACCCGGCCGCCGCCGACGTCGCGGCCGAGGCCGTCGAACCCGTGGCGACCGCCTGGGACACCGCGGCCCGGGTGGGCCTGCGGGATCGGCGGCTGTACCGGGCGGCCAACGCCTGCGTGGCCATCGCCGCGGCGAAAGCGCCCGCGGAACTCGGCGATTCGATGCAGCGATTGGTCCGCATGGTCGAGCAGGGCCGATGTCCCGGCGACGATTTCGCCGACCAGGTGATCGAGCACGGCCTGGCCCCCACCGTGCGGCGACTGGCGCAAGGGGAGTTGTGACGTCACCTGATGATTCCGACCCGCTGCGCCCGGCTGCGCCGCGCTTGCGGTCGTCATGCCGAGAGACGATCGCCGACGACTTGGCGCGGACGCGGACGCGGACGTTGAGACTCGTCGAGTTCGACGACGCCGAACTCTGCCGGCAGTACGACCCGCTGATGAGCCCGCTGGTGTGGGACCTGGCGCACATCGGTCAGCAAGAAGAGCTGTGGCTGCTGCGGGGCGGGGATCCGGCCCGGCCGGGGATGTTGCCGCCGGCCGTCGAGGGGCTCTACGACGCCTTCGTGCATTCCCGCGCCAGCCGGGTCGATCTGCCGTTGCTGTCGCCGGACAAAGCGCGGGCCTATTGCCGGACCGTGCGGTCCGCGGTGCTCGACGCGCTCGACGCGCTGCCCGACGACCCCGCCGGCGACGACGCGGCCTTCGTCTACGCGATGGTGGTCAGCCACGAAAACCAGCACGACGAGACCATGCTGCAGGCGTTGAACCTGCGCAGCGGCGCCCCGCTGTTGCGCGGCACGTCGACGCTGCCGGCGGGTAGGCCGGGGCTGGCGGGCACCTCGGTGCTGGTGCCCGGCGGCGAGTTCGTCCTCGGTGTGGACCCCGCTAGCGAACCGTACTCGCTGGACAACGAGCGCCCGGCCCACGTCGTCGACCTGCCCGCGTTCCGGATCGGCCGGGTCCCGGTCACCAACGGCGAATGGCGGCAGTTCGTCGACGACGGTGGCTACGACCAGCCCCGCTGGTGGTCCGAGCGCGGCTGGCGGCACCGGCAGGGCGCGGGTCTTGACGCGCCGCAGTTCTGGAGTTCCGACGGCGTCACCCGCACCCGGTTCGGCCACGTCGAACACATCCCGGCCGACGAACCCGTCCAGCACGTCAGCTATTTCGAGGCCGAGGCGTACGCGGCCTGGGCCGGCGCCCGGCTGCCCACGGAGATGGAATGGGAGAAGGCCTGCACCTGGGATCCGTCCACCAACACCCGGCGCCGCTACCCCTGGGGTGAGCGCACACCGGACGAGGCGCTGGCCAACCTCGGCGGCGCGGCGTTGCGTCCCGCGCCGGTCGGCGCCTATCCCGCCGGCGCCTCCGCATACGGGGCCGAGCAGCTGCTCGGCGACGTCTGGGAGTGGACCAGCTCCCCGCTGCGGCCGTGGCCGGGTTTCGTCCCGATGCTCTACGAACGCTATTCACAGCCGTTCTTCGACGGCGACTACCGGGTGCTGCGCGGCGGCTCGTGGGCGGTCGAACCGGGCATCATGCGGCCGAGCTTTCGCAACTGGGACCACCCCTACCGGCGCCAGATCTTCTCCGGCGTCCGGTTGGCGTGGGACGTCCCCGACGCCGGGTCCGCCTGATGTGCCGGCACCTGGGCTGGCTGGGAACCGACGTCACCGTTTCCTCGCTGGTGCTCGACCCGCCATTCGGGCTGCGGGTTCAGTCCTATGCGCCGCGCCGCCAAAAGCACTGCCTGCTCAACGCCGACGGTTGGGGCGTGGGGTTTTTCGACACCGCCGCCGAAGCCGCACCAGGGCCCGGCGTGCCGCGCCGGTGGCGTAGCCAGGCGCCGCTCTGGGGTGACGTGTCGTTCGATTCCATCGCGCCCGCGCTGCGTAGCCACTGCGTGGTGGCCGCCGTGCGCTCGGCGACCGTCGGCATGCCGATCGAGGCCAGCGCGACCGCTCCGTTCACCGACGGCCAGTGGTTGTTGTCGCACAACGGAATCGTGGACCGAAGCGTGCTGCCCACGACGTCGTGGGCCGAATCGGTCTGTGACAGCGCTATATTGGCCGCGGTGATCTTCGAGCGCGGCCTCGACGCGCTGGGGCGGACCATCGTCGAGATCGGGGAAGCCGACCCGGGCGCCCGGCTGAACATCCTGGCCGCCAACGGCTCTCGCATGGTGGCGACGGCCTGGGGCGACACACTGTGCATCCTGCGCCGCCCCGACGGTGTGGTGCTGGCCAGTGAACCCTATGACAACGACTCCGACTGGGAGGACGTTCCGGACCGTCACCTTGTCGAAGTCACTGCCGACGGCGTCACGATGACGCCGCTGGACCAGTCGAGAGGATCTTGATGACGCTGTCGCTGTCGAACCACCTGGCCGCCGACTCGGCGTACCACGCGTTGCGCCGTGACGTGCTCGACGGCCTGCAGAAGACGCCAAAGTCGCTGCCACCCAAGTGGTTCTACGATGCGGTGGGCAGCGAGCTGTTCGACCAAATCACCCGGCTGCCCGAGTACTACCCGACCCGCGCCGAGGCGGAGATCCTGCGCGCGAGGGCGGCCGAAGTGGCGTCGGTGAGCGAGGCCGACACGCTGGTGGAGCTGGGCAGCGGCACGTCGGAGAAGACCCGGCTGTTGCTGGACGCCCTGCGCGAGCGTGGCTCGCTACGCAGGTTCGTCCCGTTCGACGTCGACGCCAGCATCCTGTCGACGGCCGCAGCGGCCATCGCGCAGGAATACGCCGGGGTCGAAATCAAGGCCGTCTGCGGTGACTTCGAAGAGCACCTGACAAAGATCCCCGAAGGCGGACGACGGCTGTTCGTGTTCCTGGGGTCGACGATCGGCAACCTCACGCCCGGACCGCGCGCGGAGTTCCTCGCCGCCCTGTCCGCGCAGCTGCGGCCCGGCGACAGCCTGCTACTGGGCACGGACCTGGTCAAGGACACCGAGCGACTCGTGCGCGCCTACGACGATGCCGCCGGGGTGACGGCGGCGTTCAACCGCAACGTGCTCGCGGTGGTCAACCGGGAACTCGACGCGGATTTCGACGTCGAGGCCTACCGGCACGTGGCCCGGTGGAACGCGGCGGAGGAACGCATCGAGATGTGGTTGCGGTCCGACCGTCGCCAGCGGGTGCGGGTCGGCGCGCTCGAGCTGACCGTCGACTTCGAGGCCGGCGAGGAGATGCTCACCGAGGTGTCGTGTAAGTTCCACTCCGACAAGGTGACTGACGAACTGGCCGCCGCGGGGTTGCGCCGCACCCGGTGGTGGACCGACGCGGCGGGCGACTTCGGGTTGTCGTTGGCCGTGAAGTGACCGGCAGCAACGCGCTGGCCGACCAGTGGCGGTCAGCCCGGCCGCCGATGGCCGGACTGCACCTGGACAACGCGGCCTGTTCACGGCAGAGCCTGGCGGTGATCGAGGCCACCGCGCAGCACGCTCGCAACGAATCCGAAGTCGGCGGCTACGTCGCGGCGGAGGCCGCGACACCGGTGCTCGACGCCGGACGCGCGGCGTTCGCCGCGCTGGCCGGAATGCCCGACGCCGAGGTTGTTTTCACCACCGGCTCGCTGAACGCCCTGGATCTGCTGCTGGGCGGCTGGCCGACCGAGCGACGAAAGGTGGCGTGCCTGCCCGGCGAATACGGGCCCAACCTGGCGATGCTGGCCGCCCACGGATTCGACCGGCAACTGCTACCGACGCTCGAAGACGGCCGGGTCGCGCTTGACGAGGCGGCGCTGGCGCTGGACACCGACCCGCCGGACCTGGTGCATCTGACCGCGGTGGCCAGTCATCGCGGTGTGGTGCAACCGGTTTCGATGGTCGCCCAACTTTGCCGGGAATTGGGGCTGCCGCTCGTCGTCGACGCGGCGCAGGCGCTGGGCCAGGTGGACTGCGCGGTGGGCGCCGACGCGACCTACTCCTCGTCGCGCAAGTGGATCGCCGGCCCGCGCGGTGTCGGTATCCTCGCGGTGCGCCGGGAGCTGATGGAAAGCCTGCACCCCAGGCTGGGCGCGTCGCAGTGGGCCAGCAACGACGGCGCACCGACGGTGGCCGAACAACTGGAATTCGGCGAAGCGAATGTGGCCGCACGGGTGGGGTTTTCGCTGGCGCTGGGCGAACACCTGGCGTACGGGCCGCAGGCGGTGCGTGCACGGCTGGCCGAGCTGGGCGGACTGAGCCGCAGCATACTGTCCGATGTCGCCGGGTGGACGGTGGTCGAAGAGGTCGAAGAACCCAGTGCCATCACCACTTTGGCGCCGAACGACGGCGCCGACCCGCAAGCGGTGCGGGCCTGGCTGCTCGCCGAGCGACGGATCCTGACCACCTTCGCCGGCGTGCAACGGGCGCCGCTGGAGCTCGCCGGACCCGTGCTGCGGATCTCACCGCACGTGGACACCACGGCCGCCGACCTCGAGACGTTCGCCGAGGCGCTCATCGCCGCCACCGCGGCGACCGCAACCGGCTAACCGGCTTTGTGCGCGGTCAGCAAGTAGGCCGGCATCTTGCGCCGGCCCCTCTCGTCGAGTTCATGCTGCGGAAATTCGAACGGCGCGTCGGGGATGTTGACCGGGTTGGACAGGATGAAAGCGGGGCGAACCTCGTCGATCTCCCAGTATTTGCTCACCGCGGCGCGCAGTTCGTCCTCGTCGACCTCGTTGGGCTTGGTTTCCAACTCGGCGGGGAAGGCGCCCTTGGCGAACACCAGGATGAACAGGTTCGCCCCCGGGGCGGCGGCCCGGTGTATCGACCTCAGGTAGCCGTCGCGGCCCTCCACCGGCAGCGAGTGGAACAGCGTGCTGTCCACCACCGTGGAGAACCGTCCGTCGTAGCCGGAGAACGACGTGATGTCGGCCTGCACGAAGCTGGCCGTGGTCAGGCCGCGCTCTTCGGCGGACTTGGTGGCCGCCGCGACGGCGGTCGGCGTGAGGTCGACCCCGACCACGGTGTACCCCTGGGCGGCCAGCGCCAGGGAAAGCTCGGCGACCCCGCAACCGGCATCCAGCACGTCGCTGCGGAATCTGCCGGCCGCGACCAGCGCCGCCAGTTCCGGTTGCGGCTCGCCGATGTTCCACGGCGGCGGACCCTCGAAGTGGGCCTGCTCCCGATAGGCGCTGTCCCAGTCCATCACTTGATCAGATGACATGGGTTTCAACCTACTCCCAGGTGTGCACCGGCTCATTGGCATGCATGTGATCGCAGTAGCGGCGCAGCATTTCGGCCAGCGCCGCGGGCCTGCTCATGCCGCCGTCCTGCAGCGCCCGCACGGTGGACACCTGCCAGCTGGCACCGTTGCGCCCCGTTCGCGCCCGGCCCTCGATCACCCCGAGGAACCGGTCGCGCACCTCGGCGTCGACGCCCCAGCGCTGCAGACCCTCGTCGGCGATCGGCAGCAGTGTGTCGAGCACCAGGTCGCGTGCGCTCACCTCACCCACTCGGGGCCAGTGCAGCCGCGCGTCGATGCCGGAGCGCGCCGACGCCAGGAAATTGGCTTCTGCCACACCGAAATCCATGTGCTGCCACAGCGGATCGTCGGCTTCGGACAGGCTGCGCAGCACCCCGTAGAAGAAGGCCGAGTTCGCCAGCATGTCGACGACGGTCGGCCCGGCCGGCAACACCCGGTTCTCCAGTCGCAGATGGGGGCGACCGTCGACCACGTCGTAGACCGGGCGGTTCCACCGGTAGACCGTCCCGTTGTGCAGGCGCAGTTCGGCGAGCTGCGGGATGCGTCCGGCGGCCAGCTCGGCCACCGGATCCTCATCGGAGACCTCGGGCAGCAGGGACGGGAAGTAGCGGATGTTCTCTCGGTAGAGGTCCAGGATCGAATCGATCCACTGTTCGCCGAACCACACTCGCGGGCGCACGCCTTGGGCTTTCAGCTCCTCGGGCCTGGTGTCGGTGGACTGGGTGAACAGCTCGATGCGGGTTTCCGCCCACAGCAGGTGCCCGAAGAAGAAGGGTGAGTTGGCGCCCAGCGCCAGCTGGGGGCCGGCCACGATCTGCGCCGCATTCCAGTTGGCGGCGAACGTTTCCGGCGCCAACTGTAGATGCAATTGCATGCTGGTGCAGGCTGATTCGGGAGCGATCGTGGCGGTGTGCCAGCTCAGCGGTTCCGGACCGGAAATGTCGATGGGAATGTCTTCACCGCGGGCGGTGAAGATCGAGTCGTTCAGCGCGGCGTAGCGGGTGGATTCGCTCATCCAGCCGTGGTCGAGGTGTTCGGGCATCAGCGTGGGCAGGATGCCGATCATGACGATGTGGGCGCCGCCCGCCGCGCCCGCCCTGGCCTGCGCGTCGTTCAGGCTGGCCCGCACCTCGGCCTCGAGATCGAGCCCGGAGTGCCCGGGCAGCGCGTGTGGCGGGACGTTGAATTCGATGTTGTAGGCGCCTAATTCGGTCTGATAGGCCGGGTCACCGATGGCGTCCAGCACGTGACGATTGGACATCGCCGGCTGGTAGTCGGCGTCGACGAGGTTGCACTCGATCTCCATGCCCGTGAGCGGTTGCTCGGACTCGAAGCACGACCGGGCGAGCATCGTCTCGAAGACATCCACGCACAGCTGTACCTTGCGCCGGTATTCCCGCCGTTGTGCGCTGTCGTACGTGGTGCGCTTGACCTCTTCGCCCACACCGCAGATGCAACAGGGTTACCGCGCGTAACGCAAGCTCCCACGAGTCGCGGTTCCCGTCTCGTTCGTCCGGCGGGTAGACCATGATGGTCTTCGACGCAACAGTGTTCCGGGGTGAAGGAGAGCAGTTGGCCGAGTTCGCCGAGTTCGTCGCCGCCATCGACCAGGGCACCACCAGCACTCGCTGCATGATCTTCGATCACGACGGTGCCGAGGTGGCTCGCCATCAACTCGAGCACGATCAGATCCTGCCCCGCGCCGGCTGGGTGGAGCACGACCCGGTGGAGATCTGGGAACGCACCTCCTCGGTGCTGACGTCGGTGTTGAACCGGGCCAATCTCAGTACCAAAAATATTGCGGCGCTGGGTATCACGAATCAGCGCGAGACGACGCTGGTGTGGAACCGCAAGACCGGACGGCCCTATTACAACGCGATCGTCTGGCAGGACACCCGCACCGACCGCATTGCCTCGGCGGCCGAACGCGACGGTCGCGGCGACGTGATTCGCCGCAAGGCGGGCCTGCCCCCGGCCACCTATTTCTCCGGCGGCAAGCTGCAATGGATTCTGGACAACGTCGACGGGGTGCGTGAGGCCGCCGAGAGCGGCGACGCGCTGTTCGGCACCGCCGACACCTGGGTGTTGTGGAACCTGACCGGGGGTCCGCGCGGCGGCGTGCACGCCACCGACGTGACCAACGCCAGCCGGACCATGCTGATGAACCTGGAGACGCTGGACTGGGACGACGAGTTGCTGTCGTTCTTCTCCGTGCCCCGTGCGATGTTGCCGAAGATCGGGCCGTCGTCGTCCCCGCAGCCCTACGGCGTGACGACCGAGACCGGGCCGGCCGGCGGTGAGGTGCCGATCGCCGGAATGCTCGGCGATCAGCACGCGGCGATGGTGGGCCAGGTGTGCCTGTCCGAAGGGGAAGCCAAAAACACCTACGGCACCGGGAATTTCCTGCTGCTCAACACCGGCGAGACGATCGTGCGGTCCGACAACGGCCTGTTGACCACCGTCTGCTATCAGTTCGGGGACGCCAAACCGGTGTACGCGCTCGAGGGTTCGATCGCGGTTACCGGGGCGGCCGTGCAGTGGCTGCGCGATCAGTTGGGCATCATCAGCGGAGCTGCCCAAAGCGAATCGCTGGCACGTCAGGTCGATGACAACGGCGGGGTCTATTTCGTGCCCGCGTTTTCCGGGTTGTTCGCGCCGTACTGGCGATCCGACGCGCGCGGCGCGATCGTCGGGCTGTCGCGGTTCAACACCAACGCGCATCTTGCGCGCGCCACGCTGGAGGCGATCTGCTACCAGAGTCGCGACGTGGTGGACGCCATGGCGGCGGATTCCGGTGTGCGCCTTGACGTTTTGAAGGTCGACGGGGGCATCACCGGCAACGACCTGTGCATGCAGATCCAGGCCGACGTGCTGGGGGTGGACGTGGTACGGCCGGTCGTCGCCGAGACGACCGCGCTGGGCGCTGCCTACGCGGCCGGCTTGGCGGTGGGGTTCTGGGCCGACCCGGCCGACCTGCGGGCCAACTGGCAAGAGGGCAGGCGGTGGGAGCCGGCGTGGAACGACGAGCAGCGCGCCGCCGGTTATGCGGGCTGGCGCAAAGCCGTGCAGCGGACCCTGGATTGGGTCTCCGTAACCTGAGCGGTCACGCGACGTGACCCGATCCAGGGCCCGCTCAGCGGCACTCAGTCTTCGCCGAGGATGCCGTAGATCTCACGCCGCGCATTGTTGAGGATCTCGACGATGCGCTGCTGCTGTTCGGCGGACGCGGTGTGGGCGGACTGCCCGACCGCGCCGAACAACTGGCCTACCGCCGCCCGCAGATTCAGGTGTCCCGGGTCGGCGCCTTCGGTGATCTCGTCCCACGGCGGGGTCTCGATCTTCTCCGCCGCCGTGCGGCCCTGCTCGGTCAGCTCGAAAAGCTTCTTGCTGCCTTCGGTTTCGCTCGCGGTGATCAGGCCTTCGTCGTCGAGCAGCTGCAGCGTCGGGTACACCGAACCGGGGCTCGGCTTCCACAGTCCGTTGCTGCGCTCGGCGATCAGCTGAATCATCTCGTAGCCGTGCATCGGCCGCTCGGCCAGCAGCTTGAGGATGGCGGCTCGCACGTCACCGCGCTTGCCGCGACCCGGGCCGCCACGGCGCCATCCGCCGCGCCGGCCACCGGGGCCGAAGCCCGGACCGAAACCGGGACCGAAGCCCGGGCCGAAACCGGGACCGAAGCCGAGCGGGCCGTCGTGGCTGCCGGCGTGGTCGCGTAGATGCTCGCGAAAGTCCCGCCGGGCCTGGCGCCGCGCTTCGTGCAGGGCGCGCCGGTCGACCGGGCCGGAGCCGAAACCGAATCCGAAGCCGGGTCGGCCGGCGAATGGACCTTCTGGGGGAGTGAATGGGTTGCTCATTGGTGTGTCCTTACGTTGGTGGGTCGCGCACCGATCGCGCGCTACGAAACATCACGATATATCGGAAACTATCGCGATGCAACTGGATATGTTGAACATGGCGCGTGCGTGGCCGCTGAGCTGCGGAGATCGGTGATTGCCCACCCACGGCCGGGGCGCGACGCGGTTTGCATGCGCCGGACGCGGGTACCAGCTATCGGGATGGACACCAACAACAACCTCACGGTGGGCGGCGGCCCCGCGGGCCCGGCCGCGTACGGGCGACCCGGCGGCGCGCGGCGCCCCAACGCCCGGCCGTGGGTCAATTGGGGTTTGGCGCTAGCGACGGTGCCCGGTGCCGCCCTGGTGATGCTCTTCGCGCTGGGTGCGGTCATGAGCACCGATGGCTGCAGCGATCGCAGCTGTCCCAACCTGGGCCACGGCGGGATCAATTTCGGCGTGGCGTTCTACGGCGCGCCCGCGGTCGCCGTCCTCGCCATCATCGTCTCGATTTTCACCGCCAAGCGCCGTTGGGGCATCGCGGTCCCGCTGTGCGGATGGGCATTGCTGATCGCCGACGTCGCCCTGATGGCGGCGAGCGTGGCGGGCTAGTGCGGTACTGAGAAACCGCCCGGAGCCGAGGAGTCTCCCGGGCCGGGGTGATTCGAACGCGGGTCCGGCCATCCGGGGACTTGCGGCGGCGGGCCGGGCCAGCTTTGGGGGCCGTAGGCGGGGGCGGTCGGTGGCC
This sequence comes from Mycobacterium sp. 1245801.1, assembly GCF_001673055.1. Classification (NCBI taxonomy): domain Bacteria; kingdom Bacillati; phylum Actinomycetota; class Actinomycetes; order Mycobacteriales; family Mycobacteriaceae; genus Mycobacterium; species Mycobacterium sp. 1245801.1. The sequence goes on along the minus strand of NZ_LZKY01000193.1, from coordinate 18,049 downwards.
ACGGCGCCGGCCCCGTCTGCCCTGGCCCGGGCATGGCGGGGCGCAGCCGGGCCAGTTCGCGACGGTGCCGCTCGGCGAGGACGGCGGCGAGCACGAGTTCCGGCGGGGCGCCGGGCGGTGGCGGCGGCGCGATGCGGGCCACCACGTCACCGGCGATCCGGTATGCCATCTGCACGCGCAGCTGACGGTCGAGCTGCGTTGCCCGAGAAAGGAATTGGCGCGCAACCTCGACCTGGCCGACGGACAGCCCCGACAGCTGCAGCGACGAGGCCCACCACGCCAACGACGGCGGCATCATCGGCGGGGGCCCGAGGCGGGGCCCGCGTTCGTTGACCACCACCGTGCCGGCGAAGATATCGCCGATCCGTTTGGCCTTGGGGGACAGGATGCTGCAGATGACGGCCGGGCTGCCGAACAGCATCCAGATTTCCACCAGCGCCGCCAGGGCGCGAAACAGGGCCTGGCGGAAGCGTTCTGGGCCACCGTCGTCGGACACCACCCGCAGCCCCATCGCGATCTTGCCCACCGAGCGCCCGCGCGTCGCCGTTTCGAGCACCAGGGGATAGCCCACGATCACCAGCACCGTGAAAATCAGCAGGATCGCGTTGCTCAGCGCGGTATCGAATTGGCTCAGGGTGGCAGCCCACAACATCAGGCCGAGCAGGTAACCGATGACCATGACCGTGATGTCGATCAGCGCGCTCAGCGTCCGCACCGGCAGCTGGGCGATCTGCACATCGAGCACCACAGCGTCCCCGGTCACCACCTCCGACATAACTTCGAACGGTACAGGTTGGGCCCGCGTGGCCGGCCGCACTTTGCCGCGCCGGGAATGCGATTAGGCTGCCCAGGGTGGATGTCGATGCGTTCGTGCTGGCCCATCGCCCTACCTGGGACCGCCTGGACCGATTGATCGGGCGGCGCCGGTCGTTGTCGGGTGCGGAAATCGACGAACTCGTCGAGCTTTATCAGCGGGTCTCCACCCATCTGTCGATGCTGCGCTCGGCGTCCTCGGATTCGCTGCTGATCGGTCGGCTCTCCAGCCTGGTCGCGCGGGCCCGTTCGGCGGTGACGGGCGCCCACGCGCCACTGAGCAGCGCGTTCACCCGGTTCTGGACGGTGTCCTTCCCGGTCGTGGCGTACCGCACCTGGCGGTGGTGGCTGGCCACGGCGGCGGCGTTCTTCGCCGTCGTCGTGATCGTCGCGTTTTGGGTCGCCGGCAGTCCCGACGTCCAGTCCGCCCTCGGAACGCCCAGTGACATCGCGCAATTGGTCAACCACGATGTCGAGTCCTATTACAGCGAACATCCCGCCGCCGCGTTCGCGCTGCAGATCTGGGTGAACAACTCCTGGGTGTCCGCCCAATGCATCGCGCTGTCCGTGGTGCTGGGGCTGCCCATCCCGTTCGTGCTGTTCGAGAACGCCGCCAATCTGGGCGTCATTGCCGGCCTGATGTTTCCGGCCGGCAAGGGTGGCCTGCTGCTGGGTCTGCTCGCCCCGCACGGACTGCTCGAACTCACGGCGGTATTCCTTTCGGGGGCAACGGGAATGCGGCTGGGCTGGTCGGTGATCGCCCCTGGCGACCGGCCCCGAGGGCAGGTGCTCGCCGAGCAGGGGCGTGCCGTCGTCTCGGTCGCCGTGGGTCTGGTTGCGGTGCTGCTGGTTTCGGGATTGATCGAGGCGCTGGTGACGCCGTCACCGTTGCCGACGTTCGTGCGGGTGGGCATCGGCGTCCTCGCCGAGGTGGCGTTCCTGTCCTACATCGTCTACTTCGGCCGCCGCGGCGTGCAGGCCGGCGAAAGCGGTGACATGGAGGACGCGCCGGACTTCGTCCCGACCCGCTGAGCGGCGATCGCTACAGCCGCCCGGTCGCCTTCATCGCCAGGTAGTGATCGGCCAGCGCCGGTGCCAGTTCGGTGGGCGGCGCGTCGACGACTTCCACCCCGCTGCGGCGCAGCCGCGTGGCGATCGCGCCGCGGTCGTTGCGGGATCGTTCGGCGGCCGCCGCGTCATAGACCGCCGCGGCGTCCGAACGCCCGACGGCCATTTGGTCGACGCGCGGGTCGGAAACCGCGGCCAGTAGCAGACGATGCTTAGCCGACAGTTGCGGCAGCACGGGCAGCAGGCCCTCGTCGAGGGCGGCCGCGTTGAGGTCGGTCAGCAGCACCACCAGGGAACGCCGGCGGGCGCGCAGTCCGATAGTGGAAACCATTGCCCGCCAATCGGATTCGACCAGCGTCGGCTGAAGGGGCGCCATCGCGTCGACCAGCTGGGCAAGCAGTTCGGTGCGCGAGGCGCCGAACACACCGGCCCGGCTCACCCGGTCGTGGGCGAGGAAGTCGACATGGTCGCCGGCCCGCGATGCCAGGGCCGCCAACAGCAGCGCGGCGTCCATCGACCAATCGAGCCGCGGCCAGCCCGCCGGATCGGACGCGGTCGGGTCGACACCGACCCGACCCGCCGCCGTGCGGCCGGTGTCGAGCACGATCACCACCCGCCGGTCGCGTTCGGGCCGCCAGGTGCGCACCACCACGTCGGCGCGCCGCGCGGTGGCGCGCCAGTCGATCGAGCGCACGTCGTCGCCGACGACATACTCTCGCAGCGAGTCGAATTCGGTTCCCTGCCCGCGCACCAGCGTGGGCAGCAGGCCGTCGATCTCGCGCAGCTTGGCAAGTCGCGACGGCAGGTGCTTGCGGGCCAGAAACGGGGGCAGCACCCGCAACTGGCCCGGCACCTGTCGCGAACCCTGCCGTCCCGCCAGCCCCAGCGGACCGATCGATCGGGCGGTCACCACCGTCGCGCGCTGATCGCCGCGGCGGAGCGGTTGCAGCCGGGTCGTGACGTGCTGGTCCTGTCCGGCCGCGATGTTGATCGGCTGGGTGCGCGGCTGCGCCTGGGCGCTGGGCGGCCAGGCGTCGCGGATCTGGCCGCGGAAGCTGCGCGGGCCGTCGTTGCGGATCAACAGCCCGCACTCGACCTGCTGGCCGAGCCGGGCGGAGCGATCCGGGGAACGGACGTAGCGCAACCTGGCGGGGCTGGCCGCCAACACGATGTCGACGACCACCAGAACCGTCAGCGCGATCAGCAGGGCCACGAAAGTCGTTGCCGGCCACGGAGACAGCGCGATGGGCAGGACGCAGATCAGTGCGACCAACCCGGTGCGTCCGGTCAGGACCACTAGCGGGGCACCGGAACCGACGCCAGAATCCCGTCGAGCACACCGTCGGGCGTGGCCCCTTCGAGTTCGGCCTCGGGCCGCAGCATCACCCGGTGCCGCAGCGTCGGGCGGGCCATCGCCTTCACGTCGTCGGGAGTGACGTAGTTGCGGCCGGACAGCCAGGACCAGGACCGCGCGGTGGCCAGCAGGGCGGTGGCACCGCGGGGGGACACGCCCAGTTGCAGCGCGGGGGACGACCGGGTGGCCCCCACGATGTCGACGATGTAACCGAGCACCTCGTCGCCGACCAGCACGCGCTGGACGGCGTCGCGGCCGGCCGCCAGGTCGGCGGGCCCGGCCACCGGGCTGATCGCCGACAGGTCGCGCGGGTCGAAGCCGTGCGCGTGCCGGTGCAGGATGGCGATCTCGGCGTCCCGCGGCGGCAGCGTCACATTCAGTTTGAGTAAAAAGCGGTCCAGCTGGGCCTCGGGCAGCTGGTAGGTGCCCTCGTATTCGACCGGGTTCTGGGTCGCGGCCACGATGAACGGGTCGGGCAGCGGCTGCGGTTGGCCATCGACGCTGACCTGTCGCTCTTCCATCGCCTCGAGCAGCGCGGCCTGGGTCTTGGGTGGGGTCCGGTTGATCTCGTCGGCCAGCAGCAGGTTGGTGAACACCGGGCCGGGCCGGAACACGAACGCGGCGGTGCGCGCGTCGTACACCAGTGAACCCGTCACGTCGCCGGGCATCAGGTCGGGGGTGAACTGCACCCGCTTGAATTCGAGCTGCAGCGCCGCGGACAGCGCCCGGACCAGTAGCGTCTTCGCCACTCCCGGAACGCCTTCCAACAGCACGTGACCACGGCACAGCAGCGCGATCACCAGGCCGCTGACCACGCCTTCCTGTCCGACGACAGCCTTGGCGAGCTCGCCACGCAACGCCAGCAGTGCCTCGCGTGCCGATTCAGCGGTGGGGGATGAGGCGGTATCGGCTTGTGGAGCGGAAGGGGGCTGTGTCACGGGTGTGCGACCTGCCTTTCGATTTCGTCGAGCGCACGGCCAAGTTGTAACAGGTCGTTGTCGGTCGTCGGGGGCGGACCGAACAGATGGTAGGAGACGAACGCCGGATCGGATCCGATGCGCTGGGCCGCGGTGGTCACCACCGCATCGGGTGACGCGCCCGCGCCCAGGCCCAGCCGCGGCAGCAGCCGCGCGACCGTGGCGGCGCGCAAGGCGGTGGCCGCGCGGTCGCGTGCCCGTCGGGACCGGTACAGCCGCCCGCGACCCTCGACCGTCTCCGACGCGCGGACCACCACGGGCAGCTCCTCGGCCACCAGGGGCCCGGGGCGGCGGCCCTTCCACAGGGCGACCAGCAGCACTACCAGTGCCAGTTGACCGACGATCCAGATGACATTGGGCGGGATCAGCTCGAAAAGCGATGCCTTGGCTGAGGATTCACCCTCGACCTGATGCGGCGCGTACCAGATGAGCCGGGGCCGGTCGCCGGCGAGGTTCATCGCCAGGGCCGCGTTGCCCGCTTGCAGCAGGCCGCCGTTGGTCATGAAGTCGGTGTTGCCGACCGCTGTGATGGTGCGGCCGTCGTCGCGGAAGCGGATCAGCGCGCCGTCGTAGCAGCGGGTCATCGCGCGCCCGCCTTTGGGCTCGTAGGTGTTGCTGGGCCCGAACCGCACCGAGCCGGCCCGAACCGCCTCGCGCAGCGTGCAATTCGGGTCGAGGTCGAAACCGTTGGCGCCCGAGATCCGGATGTCCGGCAGCAGCGCCTCGCGGGTCCGTGTCGTCGGTTCCACCAGCAGCAGGTCCGAATGGACGCTGGCCAGCCGGTCCAGCAGCGTGTCGGTGAGGTATTGGCTCTGGGCCACCAGGATCAGCGCATCGGGGCGCGCCGCGTGTTCGACGTCGGCGATGTTGTTGGCCACCACGACGTCGACTCCGGCGTTGCGCAGCAATTCCACCAGTGCGTGGGCGCCGTCGGGTCCGGTCGCCCCCGGGTCCATGCGTGCGCCGGGCCGCGGTGCGGTCAAATAGGCATCGACGCCGGCGATGACCGCGAGCACCAGCAGCGTGACGAGCATCCACCGCCAGGTGCGCCAGCGCCGCGGCGTGGTTTCGGGAGTCACACCGGTGGTCGTCGCCATCAGCGCACCGCCGCCCACGACTCGGGGGCTTCCGCCCGGCCGGGTCCCAGCGGTCCGCCCTGCCAGCGGGACCGCAGGTGGTCGTCCAGCTCGGCGATCATCTGGTAGGCGGGCTGGGTGCCGGGTTGTTCACCGTACGTGACGTCGTTGAAAGCCGTTGCCGCTTGCGTCAATTCGCCGGCCAGATGGGGCAGCGCGGCGCCGGCGTCGCGGGCCAGCTCGTTGGCCGTGCGGCCGGGGGCGGGTGTCAGCACCCGGGTCTCTTCGAGCTGGCGGGCGACGGCCCGCAGTCGGTGACGGATCGCCGCCGCCCAGTCGCCCTGCGCCGCATGGTTCTCGGCCGTCGCGCGATGCTGGGCGGCGGTCAGTTGGGCGGCCTCGAACAACGAGTGGTCGCCGCCGCGGCGGGTGCGCATGGTGCGGCGCAGAACGTAGACGCCGACGAGCACCGCGATGGCGAGCAGGATGAAAAGCACTGTGGCGGTGAGCCATCCGCCCGGAATCGTCGAGGTCTTCTGCAGCAGCCGGTAGATCAGGTCGTTGAGCCAGTCGACGAAGTGTTCTCGCGCGGAGCCCTTCGAATAGCTGGGTTTGTTGAGCTCGTCCTGCGCGGCGCGGTGTGCGGCATCGCGGTCGATGTCGATGGAAGGCATCCTGCGGCAATCCTTTTCGGCCCTTACAGGGGCCGGGTCAGCCAGAGGTTGTCGGTGGAAGCGGCCGCGTAGGGCCCCTGGGCGGCTCCGCTCTGCAACACCAGATCGAATGCTTCGGCGCGCATCCGGCGGTCGGTGTACAGCAGCACGATGACTCCCGCGTTGAAGGGCGCGGTGATGATCTCACCGATCGCCGCCCCCACCGACAGGATCGCGGTGCTGACCAGGAACGCCGTGCTGGACGAGGTGACCTGGAAGAACTGGCCGACGAGGCTGAAGGGCACCGCTACGGCGTTGGCGACCACGGCTGCCACCAGGAACGTCAGCAGCCGGATGCCCAGCACCCGCCAGAAGCCGTGGCGAATCAGCTTGAAGGACCGGGTGATTGCGTCCATGACCGGCAGCCGCTCCAGCACGATCAGCACCGGGGCGAACAGCACCACCGTGTACAGGTACGCCAGGAACGCGAGGACGGCCAGCACCAACGGGATGCCCAACACCACGGCCGCCGCGGCGTTGCCGACCGCCGCCAGCACCCCGATGATCACCGCGACCAGCCCGGCGAGGGCCGCCACCACGACGGCTTCCAGCAGGGCCAGGCCGAGCAGGGCCAGCAGCCGCCCACGGATCTTGGCCCAGGTCTCGCCGATGGTGATCGGTGACCCGAACACCGCCCGCCCGACGATGACGGTGAGCATGCCCGACAGCAGCATGCCGCCCAGCCAGCCGACCAGGATGCCGCCACCCACCGAGGCCGTCCAGGCGCCCAGCACCCCCGAGCTCAGTTCGCCGGGCGCATCGCTGCCGAACCTGTCGGCGGCGGCCAGCGGCCCGAAGAACGCGACCTTGGTGATGATCTGCATGATGACCACGACGATGGCGGTCAGCCCCAACGTCGCTTTGGGGTTCGCTCGGACATAGCCGACCGCGCCGTTGAAGATGTCGCCGAGGGTGAGCGGGCGCAGCGGGATGATCCCCGGTTTGACTGCTCCGTAGCCCGACGGCGGCCCGAACGGAGGCGGCGATCCGTAGCCCGGTGCGGCGCCGTAGCCCGAGGGCTGCCCGTATCCGGGCGCAGCGCCGTAGCCCGGCGGGGGGCCGTAGCCCGACGGGGGCGGGTAGCCGGGCGGCGGACCATACGCGGGCGGGCCGTATGCCGGCGGGCCATACGCCGGCGGCGGGCCGTATCTCGCCGGCGGACCGTATTGAGGTGGTGGGCCGTATGCCGGTGGCGGACCAACCGGATTACCAGGCGGCGGCGCGCTCACCGAACCCCGCGGCCTTTACAGCCGGGCGCGTCGTTCGTCATGGGCTCCATCCTGTCGGCGGCCGGGGCATTTCACAACGTCGACCCCCCACCCGGCGCGTAGCGTCGCAGACATGGCGGAACTCAAATCCCGGATCCGGTCGGACTTGACCGCGGCGATGAAGGCCCAGGACAAGTTGCGAACGGCCACCCTGCGCATGCTGTTAGCCGCGATCCAGACCGAGGAGGTCTCCGGTAAGGAGGCCAGAGACCTCACCGACGAAGAGGTCATCAAGGTCCTGGCCAAGGAATCCCGCAAGCGGAGCGAATCCGCGGAGATCTACACCCAGAACGGCCGCGGGGAGCTCGCCGCCAACGAGCACGCCGAGGGCCGGATCATCGACGAGTACCTGCCCACCCCGCTCACCGAGGCCGAGGTGGCCGACGTCGCGGACACCGCGATCGCGCAGGTCGCCGAGGAGATCGGCGAACGCCCCGGGATGAAGCAGATGGGCATGGTGATGAAGGCCGCCACCGCGATCGCCGCCGGCAAGGCCGACGGCGCCCGCCTCTCGGCCGCTGTCAAAGAGCGGCTGTAGCCAACCGGGTCAGAGCACCACCCGGGTTCCGTCATCGCCGCGGCGCGTCGCGCGCCGGGCGTCGAGGTGTTCCAGCAGCGGCACCGCCACCCGCCGGGTGGTGCCCAGCGCCCGGCGCGCCTCGCTGACGGTGAACGGTTGCGGCAGCCCCCTCAGCACGGTGGCGGCCCGGTCCAGCGCGTCGGGCCCTAGCACCACCCCGTCGGCGATCCGCGTCAGCCGCCCGGCCCGCACCGCCGCGGCCAGCTCGCGAGGACCCAGGTTCAGCTCGGCCAGCTCGTCGGCCTCGGGCGCCCGGAACGGCTCGGCGGCCAGCCAGTCCTCGACCGTGCGCACGGCCTTGTCGACGCGGGCCGGCAGGCCCGACGCGGGCGGGCGGACCAACCCGTCGGCCACCTCGAGACCCGTGCCGTCCAGCAACTTCGGCAGCAATTCGGCGGCGGGCAACCCGACCTGCTGCCGCAACGTCTCGAGCGGCATGCCCGCCGCGATGTCGTGCTCGCCCACCCAGCGCCGCACCGCCGCGGTGGCGTCCTCGCGCCGCGCCGCCCACCACTGCGGGTCCACCACCCAGTCGCCCACCCGCTGCCCGCGCGGCGGCAGACCCATGGCGCGCAGGTCGGCCGCGCGCGCGACGTCGGGGGCGCGGACCTGGCCGGTGGCCAGTTCTGCGGCGCGAACGCGTGCCGCGCCGCGCCGCCGCAGCGCGGGAGGGCGGACGTCGAGCACCCCGATGCCCGCCGCGATCCGGTGCTGTCCGGGGTCGCGGAGCAACCCGATGTCGCCCACCCGCAACGGCAGCGGCCTGGCCAGCCGCAGGCGCGCCGCGGCCGGCCCCAGCCGGCGAACCTGCACCGGCACGGCCGCCGACCCGACATGGAGCATGAGCTGGCGGCCCAGCGCGTCCGCCGATCGCAGGGCCACGTCGATCTCGGCGGTGTCCAGCCAGGCGCCCGGCGTGCGCACGGTGTCCCCGCGACCGATGTCGTGCCGGTCGACGCCGCGCAGATTCAGCGCGACCCGGGCCACCGCGCCGACCTCGGAATGGTTGCGGCCCAACGATTGCAGCCCGCGGACGGTGACGCGGCGCCCGGCGTGCTCGAGTTCGTCGCCCACCCGCACCGTGCCGGCGGCCAGCGTGCCGGTGACGACCGTCCCGGCACCCCGGACCGTGAAGCTGCGGTCCACCCACAGCCGCACGTCGGCCGCGGGGTCCGGGGCGGGCAGCCGGTCGGTCAGCGCCACCAGTTCGGCGCGCACCCGGTCCAGGTCGGTGCCGATAGCCACGGGAGCACCGGCGAGTGAGGTGGCGGCAAGCCGTTCGGACGCCTGGGTGACGGCCGGGCCCGGATCGGCGAGGTCGGCCTTGCTGATCACCAGCAGCCCGTGGCGGACGCCGAGCGAGTCCAGCGCCGCGAGATGTTCCTCCGACTGCGGCATCCACCCCTCGGTGGCCGCGACGACGAACACCACTCCGCCGTTCAAGGGGGCTGGCCCCAGGCCGGCCAGCATGTTGGCCACGAACCGCTCGTGGCCCGGCACGTCGACGAACGCGAGCTGGCGCCCGTCCAGCTCGGTCCACGCGAAGCCCAGATCGATGGTCAGGCCACGGCGCTGCTCTTCGGCCAGGCGATCCGGCCACATCCCGGTAATCCGTTGCAGCAGAGTCGATTTGCCGTGATCGACGTGTCCGGCGGTGGCTAAGACGAACACGCCCGTACCGCCGCGGCCAGCAGCTCGTCGTCCTCGGGTGCCACCGTGCGCAGGTCGAGCAGACACCGGCCGCCCTCCAGGCGGCCCACCACGGGCGGGGTGCCGAGCCGGAGCGCGGCGGCGTAGGACTCGGGCAAACTGACCGCGGCGCTGGGCAATTCGACCCCAGGCGCCCCGCCACCGCCGACGGCCGCGACGCAGTCCACCGCCGCCGCCCCTGCCAGCCCGGCGGCCAGCGCCTCGGCCCTCGCCCGCAGCCGGTCGACGTCGGCGGCCAGCGCCTGGGCCACCGGCGGGGGCGGCCCGAGCAGCGTCGCTTCCAGCGCGGCCAGCGTCAACTTGTCCACCCGCAGGGCGCGCGCCGCGGGATGGCGGCGGATCCGCTCGATCAGCTCGGAGCGGCCGAAGAGCAACCCGGCCTGCGGCCCGCCGAGCAGCTTGTCCCCGCTCGCGGTCACCAGGTCGGCGCCGTCGGCCAGCATCGACGTCGCGTCCGGCTCGTCGGGCAGCACCGGGTGCGGCGACAACAGGCCGGAGCCGATGTCGACCACCAGCGGCACGTCGAGCTTGCGCAGTTCCGGCGCCAGCGTCGCGACGTCCACGGCCGAGGTGAACCCGGTGACGTGGAAGTTGGACGGATGCACCTTGAGCACGAAACCGGTCTGCGGGCCCAGCGCCTCGGCGTAGTCGCGCAGGCTGGTGCGGTTGGTGGTGCCTACCTCGCGCAGCCGCGACCCGGTGGATTCCAGCAGCTCGGGGATGCGGAAGCCGTCACCGATTTCCACCAGTTCGCCGCGGCTGAGCACGATCTCCTTGCCGGGGGCCAGCGTCATGGCGGTCAACAGCAGCGCGGCGGCGTTGTTGTTGACGACGTGCACGCCGTCGGCGGTCGGGACCGCGGCGGCCAGCGCGGCCAGCGCGCCCCGGCCCCGGCGCGCGCGCCGGCCCGTCGCCAGGTCGAACTCGACATCGGTGGCCCCGCCGGCGGCGACCACCCCGTCCAGCGCGGCCCGCGACAGCGGCGCGCGGCCCAGATTGGTGTGCACCACCACGCCGGTGGCGTTGATGACCGGCCGCAGGCTCGAGGCGGTGGCGGGTAGCGCGGCGATCGCGTGCTCGGCGACCTGCTCGGGTGCGATCTCGCCCGCGCGGGCCCGCCGCTGCGCCGTGGCGATCACCGACTTCACCAGCGCGCGGCCCAGCACCCGTTGCGCCGCGGCCAGCCGCGGATCGGCGAGCAGCGTGTCGGTGCCGGGCACCCGTCGGCGCGGATCGGTCATCGCGGACCCGAAAGAACATGGCGGAGGCGGACGGGAATTGAACCCGCCAACGACAGCGACTGCCGTTCGACGGTTTTGAAGACCGCGCCGGTCACCAGACCGGACACGCCTCCTTGAGCCATGGCGCCAATTGTCGCAGCCTTCGGCGCGCGGGCACCATGGACGCCGTGACGTACCGATTGACTCAATACGCCCACGGGGGCGGCTGCGCCTGCAAGATCCCGCCCGGTGAGCTCGAGGACGTGGTCCGCGGGCTGGGTTCCAACCCGCCGCGCGACCCGTTCGGGGAGCTGCTGGTGGGCCTGGACAACGGCGACGACGCGGCGGTGGTGCGCATCCAAGAGGGCACGGCGTTGATCGCGACCACGGACTTCTTCACCCCGGTGGTCGACGACGCCTACGACTGGGGCCGCATCGCGGCCACCAACGCGCTGTCCGACGTCTACGCGATGGGCGGGCGCCCGGTTGTCGCGGTGAATCTGCTGGGCTGGCCGCGCGAGGTGCTGCCGTTCGAGTTGGCCGCCGAGACGCTGCGCGGCGGGCTGGAAGTGTGCGCACTGGCCGGCTGCCACCTGGCCGGCGGGCACAGCGTCGATGACCCCGAACCAAAGTACGGGCTGGCGGTCACCGGGATCGCCGACCCAAACCGGTTGCTGCGCAACGACTCCGGCAAACCCGGGACTCCGCTGTCGCTGACCAAACCGCTGGGTGTCGGCGTGCTGAACAACCGGCACAAGGCCACCGGGGAGCGCTTCGAGGAGGCGGTCGCCGTGATGACCACGCTCAACGCCGACGCGGCCGCGGCGGCGCTGGCGGCCGGGGTCCAATGTGCCACCGACGTCACCGGTTTCGGGTTGCTCGGGCATCTGCACAAGCTGGCGCGGGCCAGCGGTGTGACGGCGGTGATCGATTCGGCGGCGGTGCCCTACCTGGACGGCGCGCGGGCGGCGCTGGCGGCCGGCTACCTCTCCGGCGGCACCCGGCGAAACCTCGACTGGGTGGCGCCGCACGTCGACCTGTCCGCCGTGGGAGAGGACGACGCATTGCTGCTCGCCGACGCGCAGACCTCCGGTGGGCTGCTGATCGCCGGAGAGATCCCCGGGGCGCCGGTCATCGGCGAGCTGGTACCGCGCGGCGAACACACCATCGTGGTGCGCTGATCGGGCCCACCGCACTAGGGTTAGGACATGGCCCCGAAAAAAGCCCTGCGCGAAGTGTTTCTGGAATGGCCCGTCCTGCGCCAGTTGCGCTCGACGGACAAGCTTGGCCGCGGCTCGGCGGTGACCTCCAAACAGACCCGCGCGCTGGCGCCGCGCACCAGCACGGCCGACCGCGTCGTGCAGAGCGTGTGCCCGTACTGCGCCGTCGGTTGCGGTCAGCGGGTGTACGTCAAGGACGAGCGGGTGGTCCAGATCGAGGGCGATCCCGATTCGCCGATCTCGCGGGGACGCTTGTGTCCCAAGGGTTCTGCCAGCGAGCAGCTGGTGAATTCGCCCGGCCGGCAGCTGCAGGTCCTCTACCGCCCGCCGCGGGCCACCGAGTGGCAACCGCTGGAGCTCGACACCGCGATCGACATGATCGCCGACCGCTTCGTGGAATCGCGGCGCAACAGCTGGCAGGACATCGACAAGAAGGGCAACCTGCTGCGCCGCACCATGGGCATCGCCGCGCTCGGCGGTGCCACCCTGGACAACGAAGAGAACTACCTCATCAAGAAGCTCTTCACCGCCGCGGGCGCCATTCAGATCGAGAACCAAGCTCGTATTTGACACAGCGCCACGGTTCCCGGTCTGGGAGCCTCCTTCGGGCGCGGCGGCGCCACCCAATCACTGCAAGACATGGCCAATGCCGACTGCATTGTCATCCAGGGCTCCAACATGGCCGAGTGCCACCCGGTCGGGTTCCAGTGGGTGGAAGAGGCCAAGGCGCGCGGTGCCCGGGTGATCCATGTCGACCCGCGCTTTACCCGGACCTCGGCGGTCTCCGACCGGCACATCCCGATCCGCGCCGGTTCGGACGTGGTGCTGCTCGGCGCGCTGATCAACCACATCCTGTCCAACGACCTGTGGTTCTCCGAGTACGTCGTCGCCTACACCAACGCCGCCACCCTGATCAACGAGAACTTCAGGGACACCGAGGATCTCGGTGGCCTGTTCTCCGGATTCGACCCCGAAACCGGGCAGTACGACACGTCGAGCTGGGCCTACGACGAGCAGGGCAACGGCCAGATCGAGTCCCCGGGCGGGGGCCACACGCACGGCACCACCGCCTCGGAAAGCGGAGCCGGACAGGAGCACGGCAGCGGCGGCCCGCCGCTGGCGCACGCCAACGTGAAGCGCGACGAAACCCTGCAGCACCCCCGGACCGTGTTCCAGATCCTCAAGCGCCACTACGCCCGCTACACCCCGGAAATGGTCAAGGACGTCTGCGGTATCAGCCGCGAGGATTTCGACTACCTGGCCCAATCCATCGTGGAGAACTCCGGGCGCGAGCGCACCACCTGCTTCGCCTACGCCGTCGGCTGGACCCAGCACACGCTCGGCGCCCAATTCATCCGCACCGCAACGATTTTGCAGCTGCTGATGGGCAACGTCGGCCGTCCGGGCAGCGGCATCATGGCGCTGCGCGGCCACGCCACCATCCAGGGCTCCACCGACATCCCGACGCTGTTCAACCTGCTGCCCGGGTACCTGCCGATGCCCAAGGCGGGCATGCACGACACCCTGGCCGACTACCTCGACGCGGTCGGATCCAAGAAGCAGAAAGGCTTCTGGGCCAACGCCGATGCCTACACCGTCAGTCTGCTCAAGGCGTGGTGGGGGGACGCGGCGACCGCCGACAACGACTGGGCCTATGACTATCTGCCGCGGTTGTCCGGCCCGCACGGCACCTATCAGACCGTGATGGGGATGCTTGACGACGAGGTCGAGGGCTACTTCCTGCTCGGCCAGAACCCCGCGGTCGGTTCGGCCCACGGCCGCATGCAGCGCATGGGCATGTCACATCTCAAGTGGCTGGTGGTCCGCGATCTCAACCTCATCGAATCGGCCACCTGGTGGAAGGACGGACCCGAGATCGCCTCGGGCGAACTCAAGACCTCCGAGATCGACACCGAGGTGTTCTTCCTGCCCGCCGCGACGCATGTGGAGAAGGCCGGATCGTTCACCCAGACGCAGCGGCTGGTGCAGTGGCGGCACAAGGCCGTCGAGCCGCCGGGCCAGTGCCAGAGCGAACTGCAGTTCTTCTACGAGCTCGGCAAACGGATCCGGCAACGGCTGGCCGGGTCGACCGACGAGCGCGACCGGCCGCTGCTGGACCTGAGCTGGGACTACCCGGCCGACGAGCACGGCGAGCCCGACGGGGAAGCGGTGCTGGCCGAGGTCAACGGCTATCGCGTCGACGGCTCCGGGCCGTTGACGTCCTACACCGAGCTGCGCGCCGACGGGTCGACCGCCGCCGGCTGCTGGATCTACACCGGGGTCTACGCGAACGCCACCAACCAGGCGGCGCGCCGGGTGCCGCACGGCGGTGAGTCGCCGAGCCAATCGGAATGGGGCTGGGCGTGGCCCGCCGACCGGCGGGTGCTCTACAACCGCGCGTCGGCCGACCCGGACGGCAAGCCGTGGAGCGAGCGCAAGCGCTACGTCTGGTGGGACGAGGAGCAGGGCCGCTGGGTCGGCTACGACGTCCCGGACTTCGTGGCCGACCGGGCTCCCGGCAGCCGGCCCGACCCCGATCTCGGCGGACCCGACGCGCTGGCCGGGGACGACCCGTTCATCATGCAGGCCGACGGCAAGGGCTGGCTGTTCGCGCCGAAGGGTGTGGTCGACGGGCCGTTGCCCACGCACTACGAGCCGCAGGAGTCACCGGTGACCAACGCGCTGTATCCGCAGCAGCGCAATCCCGCGCGAATCACGTTCCCGCGCAAGGACAATCTGAGCGCACCCAGCGCCGGTGACCCGGGCGCCGACGTCTACCCGTACGTGTTCACCACCTACCGGCTCACCGAGCATCACACCGCGGGCGGCATGAGCCGGTGGCTGCCCTACCTCTCCGAGCTGCAACCGGAGATGTTCTGCGAGGTGTCCCCGGAACTGGCCGCCGAGCGCGGCCTCGAGCCCTACGGGTGGGCCACCATCATCTCGCCCCGCGCCGCGATCGAAGCCCGGGTGCTGGTCACCCAGCGGGTGAGCCCGCTGATCATCAACGGCCACACCGTGCACCAGATCGGCTTGCCCTACCACTGGGGAGTCGGCAGCGACGCGGTGGTCAGCGGGGACGCGGCCAACGACCTGCTCGGTGTGACGCTCGATCCCAACGTGCAGATCCAGGAGTCCAAGGCCGGGTCGTGCGACATCCGGCCGGGCCGCCGCCCGCAGGGCGAGGATTTGTTGCGGCTGATCGCCGACTACCAGTCACGCTCGGGCGTCACCACCGAAACCGGCAACACACGGGTGAGTGACGCCGCCTGGGAAGGAGGAGCCGATGGGTCAGCTGACCGGGCCGACTGACCCGGCCGCGGCGGCCGGATGGCCGGACGCCAAGCCGCGCAAGGGTTTTTTCACCGACACCTCGATCTGCATCGGCTGCAAGGCCTGCGAGGTCGCCTGCAAGGAGTGGAACCGCAACCCGCGCGACGGCGACCTCGAGCTGCTGGGGTCCTCGTACGACAATACCGGCGCGCTGGGCGCCAGCACCTGGCGGCACGTGGCCTTCATCGAGCAGGGCCGGGAGCGCATCGAAGAGGCCCGCGAATCCGGCCGTGCCCTGATCGATCTCGGCATGCCCGCCTTGCCCGGCGCCGCGAAAACCGCTGCTGCCGAACCGGTTTCGCAGCCGCTGCACACCCCGGAGTTTCGCTGGTTGATGTCGTCGGACGTGTGCAAGCATTGCACGCACGCCGGCTGCCTGGACGTCTGCCCGACGGGCGCGCTGTTCCGCACCGAGTTCGGCACGGTGGTGGTGCAGCACGACGTCTGCAACGGCTGCGGCACCTGCGTGGCGGGCTGCCCGTTCGGCGTGGTCGAACGGCGCAGCGACGGCACCTACGCGACGCCGGTGGAACGTCCGGACCGGCCGAAGGAGGAGTTCGTCACCGGGGTCGCCCAGAAGTGCACGCTCTGCTACGACCGCCTGGTCGAGGACCAGATCCCGGCGTGCGCCCAGACCTGCCCGACGACATCGATCAAGTTCGGCGATCACGACGAGCTGGTGGCCCAGGCGCGCGAGCGGGTCGCCCAGCTGCACGCCGAGGGGCGCACGGAGGCAAGGCTTTACGGCGCCAACGAGAATGACGGCGTCGGCGGCACCGGGTCGGTGTTCCTGCTGCTCGACGAGCCGGAGGTGTACGGGCTGCCGCCCGACCCGCGGGTCTGCACGGCCGATCTGCCGGCCATGTTCAAGCGCGCCGGCCTGGCCGCGGCCGGCATGGTCGGCGCGGCCGCGCTGGCGTTTTGGAGGAGCCGATGAGCACGTCGGAATTCGACAGCTTCCGTCCGCCGGAGCCCCAGGGCGGCAAGCGGCGCAAAGGCAGGCGCGCGGGCCGGCGCGGCGGCGCGGACGGCTCCCGCGAGATGCCGATGGTCCCCGACGCCGAGTTCACCTCGTATTACGGGCGGCCGGTGGTCAAGCCCGCGCCGTGGGGACACGAAGTCGCGGCCTACCTGTTCCTGGGCGGCGTCGCCGGCGGCTCCGGATTGCTGGCGGCCGGTGCCCAGCTCACCGGGCGAAACACGTTGCGCCGCAACACCAGGCTCTCCGCGCTGATCGCGGTCGCCCTGGGTGCGCTCGCCCTGGTGAAGGATCTGGGCCGGCCCGAGCGCTTCGTCAACATGCTGCGGACGGTCAAGCTGACCTCGCCGATGAGCATCGGCTCCTGGATTCTCAGCCTGTTCTCGGCCGGCATCGGCGTTGCCTCTGCCGCCGAGGTCGACCGGATGACCGGCGAGCGAATCCCGTTGGGCCCGTTGCGGCCCGTGCTGCGCGCCGTGGAGGGGCCGGCCGGACTGGAAGCCGCGGTGTTCGCGGCGCCGCTCGCCGTCTACACCGCGGTGCTGCTCACCGACACCGCGACCCCGACGTGGAACGCCGCGTATCGGGACCTGCCGTTCGTGTTCGTCAGTTCGGCGAGCCTGGCCGCCTCGGGATTGGCGATGATCACCACCGGGGTCGCCGAGGCCGGGCCCGCCCGCAAGCTCGCCGTCATCGGCGCGGTCGGCGACCTGATCTGCACTCGGGTGATGGAGCGCCGGATGGACCCGGTGACCAGGGAACCGCTGCATCACGGCACGCCCGGACGGCTCCTGACGGCCAGCGAATGGCTCGCCGCCGCAGGCGGTTTGGGCGCGCTGCTGGGCGGGCGGCGCCGCGGCGTCGCGGTCCTGTCCGGCCTCGCGTTGCTGACGGCATCCGCCGCACTGAGGTTCGGTTTCTTCGAGGCCGGCAAGGAATCGGCCGGCGACCCTCGCTACACGATCGAGCCGCAGAAGCGCCGGCTCGCCGCGCGCCGGGCCGCCGGGGTGACCGGGGACTCGATCACCACCGCGGGCTGAGGGCGCGGCCGCACAGCGGGTCGTAACCGAGGGCGTCGTTTGCGCTCTGTGTAGTCGGGTACTCCGTCAGGCATGACGAATTTTGGCTACACTTTGATGACCGAGCAGAGTGGACCCAAAGACCTTGTCCGATATGCGGTTTCGGCCGAAGAGCGCGGCTTCGACTTCCACGTGTGCAGTGATCACTTCTCGCCGTGGCTCACCACGCAAGGACACGCGCCGAACGCCTGGGCGGTGCTGGGTGCGGTGGCACAGGCCACCGAGCGGGTCGACCTCTACACCTATGTGACGTGCCCGACGATGCGCTATCACCCCGCCGTCGTCGCCCAGCAGGCGGCCACCGTGCAGATCCTGTCCGACGGCCGGTTCACCCTGGGCCTGGGCAGCGGTGAAAACCTCAACGAACACGTCGTCGGCAAGGGCTGGCCGACCGTCACGCGCCGGCAGGACATGCTGCGCGAGGCGATCAAGATCATCCGGGAGCTGTTCGGCGGGCAACTGGTGGACTTCACCGGCGACTATTTCCAGGTTGACTCGGCCCGGCTGTGGGACGTGCCCGACGTGCCGGTCGGCATCGGGGTGGCGATGGCGGGTGCGCGGGGCGTCGACAAGTTCGCCAAGCTGGCCGACCACCCGTCCGCCGCCCGCGAGGTTGGCGGCTTGGCGGGCGGAGTGCCATTCCCTGACGAGTTCGGCGT